>CAYWCB010000085.1:0-8069 GCA_964456615.1 uncultured Eubacteriales bacterium
GAGGGCGGCCGCCGGACCGTCTACTGCCTCCTCGGCGACGGCGAGTGCCAGGAGGGCCAGGTCTGGGAGGCGGCTATGTTCGCGGCGCACCACGGACTCGACAATCTCATTGCTATCGTCGACAGCAACGGGCTGCAGATCGATGGCGCCTGCTCGGATGTCATGTGCCTCGGAGAGATCGCCGAGAAGCTCTCGGCGTTCGCCTGGGCGGTGCGGTCGTGTGACGGACACGATGTAGAGGAGCTGCTGCACTGCTTCGCGTGGGCGAAACAGGCGAACGCCGAACGCGCGATGCCGGCCGTCATCGTCGCCCACACCGTGAAGGGCAGGGGCGTCTCGTTCATGGAGGGGCTGGCCGGCTGGCACGGCAAGGCACCCTCGGCGGAGCAGACTACGCAAGCGCTCGAGGAACTCTCGGCGGCGATCGCGGAGACCGGGGCTTCGACGACGCTCGGCGCAGCCGCGAGAGCCTCCGCCGCGCGAGGGGAGGCAGACCGTGGGTAGCCGCGCCACGCGTGAGGCTTTCGGAGCCACGCTCATCGAACTCGCGAACGAGGGCGTCGACGTCGTCGCGGTGGATGCGGACCTCTCCGGCTCCACCACGACCGCCAAGTTCGCGGACGCCTACCCCGAGCGGTTCTTCAACGCCGGCGTCGCCGAAGCGAACATGATCGACGTCGCGGCGGGCCTCGCGGTGGCGGGCAAGATCGCCTTCACCGGCTCGTTCGCGGTGTTCGCCGCCGGGCGTGCCTACGACCAGGTGCGGAACACAGTCGCATACTCGGAACTCAACGTGAAGCTGGCGCCGACGCACGCAGGCGTGACGGTCGGCCCGGACGGCGGCAGCCATCAGATGCTCGAGGACATCGCGCTCATGCGCGTGTTGCCGGGCATGCGTGTCGTCGCGCCGGCGGACTTCGCGGCCGCGCGCGCGGCGATCCTTCTCGCAGCGGCGACGCCGGGACCCTTCTACGTGCGCCTCGGCAGGGCCGGAGTGCCGGACATACACCCGGAGGGCTTCGAGCTCGAACTCGGGCGGGCGTACGTGCTTCGTGAGGGCTCGGACGTCTCGCTCGTCGCGTGCGGCGTCATGGTCTCCGAGTCCCTCGAAGCGGCGGACGTGCTGGCGCGCGAGGGCATCGAAGCGGACGTCATCGATGCCTGCAGCATCAAGCCGCTCGACGTCGAGCGCATCGTGGGCTCGGCTACGAGGACGGGTGCTGTCGTGGTGTGCGAGGAGCACTCGATCTACGGCGGTCTCGGCTCCGCGGTCGCCGAGGTGCTCGGAGAGCAGGCGCCTGTGCCGTTCGCGCGCGTCGGTGTTCGGGACGTCTTCGGCACTTCGGGCGAGCCCGCCGAACTCATGGAGCACTTCGGCCTCTCGGCACCGCACATCGCCAACGCGGTACGCGCTGTCCTCTCTCGCAAGCAGAGCGAGCCGCCCGACCCCGTGTAGAACCCGTGTAGACGGCCCACGGCCGTCCTTCAGGGCGGTCCTTTTGCTACGATTGCGCGGTGGGATTCGTCGCACAGATACGGAGCACCCCATGATTCGCATGCGCGGCGTAGACATGTACTACGCCCCTGACAAGCCGGCGCTCATCGACGTCGAGATAGACATCCAGCAGGGGGAGTTCGTCTTCCTCGTCGGCCACTCCGGTTCGGGCAAGTCCACCCTCATCCGACTGCTCCTTCGCGAGATCCACCCCACCAAGGGTCAGATCCAGGTGGCAAGCCAGGACCTCGGCGCGCTCAGAAGCTGGAAGGTGCCGTACCTTCGGCGCAACATCGGCTGCGTCTTCCAGGATTTCAAGCTCCTGCCCAACAAGACCGCGGCCGAGAACGTCGCGTTCGCGCTCGAGGTCATCGGCAAGTCGCGCCACGTCATCCGGACGCAGGTGCCGGAGGTGCTGCGGCTCGTCGGCCTCGAGGACAAGGTCGAGAGCTACCCCGACGAGCTCTCCGGCGGCGAGCAGCAGCGCGTGTCGATCGCGCGGGCTTTCGTGAATCGGCCACCGCTTCTGCTGTGCGACGAGCCGACGGGCAATCTCGATCCGCAGACCTCGCTCGGCATCATGAAGCTGCTCGAGCGGATCAACAAGACGGGCACGACCGTGCTCATCGCGACCCACGATCGCGACATGGTCGACTCGATGCGCAAGCGCGTTGTCGCGCTCGAGGCCGGTCGCGTCATCCGCGACCAGGACCGGGGGGTCTACGGCTATGCCGATTAACGTTGGCTACTTCGCACGGGAGTCGGTGACGAACTTCCGGCGCAACTGGGTGATGAGCATCGGTGCGGTCATCACGATCTTCCTCTCGCTCCTGCTCGTCGGCATCTCGATGGCCTTCGGCTACATCGCGAGCGGGATCGTCGAGTCGGTAGAGAGCAAGGTCACCATCCAGGTCTTCCTCAAGGATGGCGCCGAGGTCAAGGACGTCGACGCGCTCCAGAAGCGGCTTGTGTCGAATCCGCTGGTCAAAGGAGTGGGCTACGTTTCCAAGGAAGAAGCGCTCGAGAAGTTCAAGAGGGACATGGCCGAGAGCCCCGAGATCGTGGCCAACATCCGAGGAAACCCGCTGCCGGCGTCGCTCGATGTGACGCTGAAGGACCCGCGGGAAGTCGAAGTCATGGTCGCCAAGATCAAGGCCGACCCGCTCTTTCCCACGCTTGCCGACAGGCCCGACAACCCCGAGGAGTCGCTCAAGTACGGCCAGCAGATCGTGCGACGGCTCTTCGCGGTCACGAGGATCGTCCGCATCGTGCTCATCACGTTCTTGCTGGTGCTGGCGGTCGTGAGCCTCATCTTCATCAGCAACACGATCCGGCTCGCCATCTACGCGCGCCGCAAGGAGATCGGCATCATGCGGCTCGTCGGCGCGTCGAACTGGTTCATTCGCACGCCCTTTCTCATGGAAGGGATCATGCAGGCCATGATCGGAGCGGCGCTCGCGCTCTTCGTCATCCTCGGCACCACGTCGTGGCTCCTGCCCAGGGTGCGGGAGGCGATCCCGTTCCTTCCGCTCACTCTCTCCTCTTCTGACATGGCGCAGATTTCTCTGGTGCTCGTGGTCGTAGGCGTTATCATCGGGCTCTTGGGCTCCGGGTTCGCCCTGCGCCGGTACCTCAAGGTCTAGGGCCGCACCTTCGTTCCTGCCCACCCGCCCATCACGGAAACGGATCAGATGGACAAGCTGCTTCGCGTTCTGCTCGTCGCGGGTCTCGCCGCGATCCTTGCGGTCGCCGCGTTCGGCGCGGGGGCGGTCTTCGGTCGCACAAGCCGCCATTTCGACGACTTCGCGAAGGTCAGCACGCCCGGGCGGGACGTCGGCGACAAGGTCGACGAGGTCATGGACATCCTCGATCGACAGGCGCTCAACCCGCCGAACGAGGCCACCGCGACGGTCGGAGCCATCCAGGGCCTGCTGGACTCGACGGGCGACACGTACGCCAACTACTTCGACGCCAAGCACTACCGCTACTTCAACGAGCAGAACTCGGGGGAGTTCGGCGGGATAGGTGTGACGATCGGTGAGAAGGACGGGGAGGCGTACGTCGTGACGGTGATGCCGGACACGCCCGCCGCGAAGGCCGGCATCAAGCCGGACGACGTCTTCGTCGGGGTCGACAACGTCCGCCGCGACAAGTGGTCGAGCGACGAGATCGTGAGAATGGTGCGCGGCGACGTCGGGACGTATGTCACGGTGACCATGAGGCGCGGGAAGGACGAGAAGACCTTCAAGATCAAGCGCGCCACCATCGAGGTGCCGAACATCGATTCGATCATGCTGGAAGACGACATCGGCTACGTCCGCCTGTACTCGTTCAACCAGCGCAGCGAGGGGGACATCCGCGAGGAGATCGAGACGCTCACGCGGAAGGGCGCCAAGGGCTTCATCCTCGACGTCCGCAGCAACCCGGGCGGCCTGCTCGACGAGGCCGTGGAGGTCGCTTCGCTCTTCATCGAGAACGGGGTGATCGTGCGCGTGGAGGCGCGGGACAAGCCCGAAGAGGTGAGCCGTGCCACGGGAGACGTCGCCACCGATGCCCCTCTCGTGCTGCTCGTGAACTCCGATTCGGCCTCGGCGAGCGAGATCCTCGCCGGGGCACTTCAGGACCATGTGCGCGCGCCGCTCGTCGGCGAGAAGACCTTCGGCAAGGGCAGCGTTCAGACGGTCGAAGAACTCATGGGCGGCGCCGCGGTGAAGTTCACGGTCGCGCACTACCTCACGCCGAAGAAGCGCGTCATCGACGGCAAGGGCGTCACGCCCGAGCACGTCGTCAAAATGGACCCCGAGCGGCAGTACGATCCCGAGTTCCAGAAGGACCGCTCGAAGGACACGCAGCTCCTGAAGGCGATCGAGGTGCTCAAGGACGAGCTGTAGCGGTCTGCGCTACTCCTAGTCCTCGTCCTCGTCGAGCGCGACGAAGCTCTCGAAGTCCACGTCCGCCTGCTCGAGCAGAAGGTGCGGCCGCTCGGGCGCGCGGTCGTCCACGGATTCCGGCACGGTCACGAGCGTGAGGATCGCGGCGTCGCCGTGCAGGTGGAAGCGCCACCGACCGCACGGCAGCTGCTCGAAGTCGAGGTAGCGGAAGCTCGCGGCGTTCAAGAACAGGCAGCCGTTGACAGCCATCGTCGCCGAGTCGGGGTCGTACATCAGCTTCACGAGCGTGTACCGGCCCTCGGCGACGTTGCGCCCCTCGACCTCCCAGAGGAGGTCGACCGTCTCGAGGGACTCGAGCGCGCGGAGCATGTCCCGAGGCGATGAAAGCGTGCCTGAAGCTATGAGTGTGGGAGCGAGCTGGCGCGGGCGGTCCATGTGCAACAGCTCCGTTGATAGGCGCCGGTTGGTACCTCGATTCTAGCACCCGGCGTTTCGCCTCGGCATCGGCGTTGGGCGTCCGTTCGATGTGCGGTAGTCTCGTTTCGGCGGGAGGTGAGCTCGTGCACAGACCGTAGTCTGGCGGAGGGCCGGGGATGACCAGGGAGAAGCGGACGAAGAAGGCTCACCGCGCCGGATTCATCGTCGGCCCGATCCTCATGACCCGCCGAGGCTACGGATTCGTCGAGGCGCCGGAGGGCGACGTCTACGTCTCGCGGCGCGACACCGCTGGGGCGATGCACCGCGACATCGTGGCGGTGCGTCCGAGCGCGAGGCGGGGCCGCGAGGGCCGCTCCGGCACGGTCGTCCGCATCGTCGAGCGCTCGAACACGACGCTTGTCGGGCGCTACGAGCAGCACGGCGGGATCGGCATCGTCGTGGCGAGCGACCCACGCCTTCGCACCGACGTGTTCGTGCAGCGCAAGGATGCCGGTGGCGCGACCGACGGCGACATCGTGGTCGTGCGCCTCACCGTCTACCCCGGGCGGTCGACAGCCGCTCAGGGCGTCGTCGAGGAGGTCCTCGGCAGGCCGGACACGCCCGGCATCGCGATCGAGGTCATCATCCGCGAACACGGCCTCGAGACCGAGTTTGGCGAGGCCGCGCACGAGGCGGCCGCAGCGGTCCGGCTCGACGTCGAGGAAGCGCTCGCTGCCGAGTCCGACCGTGAGGACATCCGCGACTGGTTCACGATCACCATCGACCCGGTGGATGCCCGCGACTTCGACGACGCCATCACGCTCGAGCGCGTGGATGGGCACGTGCGCTTGGGTGTGCACATCGCGGATGTGAGCCACTACGTGCCGTGGGACTCGGCGATCGACGTGGACGCCCAGCATCGTGCTACGAGCGTCTACCTCGTCGACCGGGTGCTGCCGATGCTCCCCGAGAAGCTCTCGAACGACGTCTGCTCTCTCAACCCGGGTGAGGACCGTCTGTCGTTCTCGGTGGTAATGGACCTGGACAACGATGCCGTCGTCCAGTCCTGTCGGCTCTTCCCGAGCGTCATGCGCTCGGACCGTCGGTTCAACTACGACGAGGTGCAGGTCTGGCTCGAAGGCGATGCGCCCTTCCCGGATGCGGAGAGCGAGCAGATCCTTCGCGAATTCGCGCGCATCACCGCGGCCATCGGCAGAAGACGCGTGGCTCGTGGTGGACTCGATTTCGAGTCGGTAGAGGCGAAGGTCCGCCTTGCCGAGGACGGCACGCCGATCGACGTGGAGCTCCGGCAGCGCACGCAAGCCACGAACATGATCGAAGAGGCGATGATCCTCGCGAACGAGACGGTTGCCTCGCACATGAGCCGCGCGAAGGCCCCGATGGTCTACCGCATCCACGAAGACCCGGACCCGGAGGCGCTCGCGCAGGTCGCGGTCATTTTGAAGGAGTTCGACTACCCGATCCAAGACATCCGAGGCGCCACGCCCGCGACCTTCCAGCGCATCATCGCCTTCGCGCACAACCGCCCCGAGAAGCTCCTCATCAACTCACTCCTGCTCCGCGCCATGGAGCGGGCACGCTACGTCGACTACCTCGCGCCGCACTTCGGCCTCGCGAGCCCTGCGTACTGCCACTTCACGTCGCCGATCAGGCGCTATCCCGATCTCATCGTGCACCGGCTCCTGAAGGCGCAGTTGCGTGGCGAACTCGAGTCCGACCCGCTCGCGGTCTCGATGGCCGGTGAACTCGAGTGGCTCGCCGAGCATTCCTCGGTCATGGAACGCGAGGCCGAGGCCGCAGAGAACGACTCGATCCGGCTCAAGCTCTGCGAGCTGATGGCGGAGCATGTGGGGGAGGTCTTTGGCGGCATCGTCACGGGCGTGCAGTCCTTCGGCGTGTTCGTCCAGCTCGACAACACCGCCGAGGGGCTGCTCCACGTCGAATCGATGACCGACGACTACTACCGATACGACCCGGAACACTTCATGCTCGTCGGCGAGGAAACCGGCAAGCGACTACGGCTTGGCCAACGTGTCGCGGTGCGCGTACAGAGCGTGAGCGTCGGAGAATCCCGGATCGACTTCGAGCCCGCGTAGCTAGAGTGGGCCATCGAGCCGAATAGGCACCCCTGTTGCTGTCCCTGTCCGCGATGATCAGAGGGAGGTACTACGTTGTCCGATAGCGCCGAAACCACGGACCGGAACACGAACAACTCGAACGATGCTCCCACAGATACCGAGCACGTGGACGATGCTACGGCCGCCGCGAGTTCTCGCCGCCGGGTCACGCCGGGCATCGTGATCATCGCGTTCGTTCTGCTCGTAGTCGGCGGGATCTCGGGCTCGCGGCCGCTCGCCAGGCGCAGAGCCAGCCGGGTGCGCTCTTCAGCACCGAGGATGCCTTCGGCATGGTACTCGGGACGGCGGAGGCCAAGGCGACGGTCGTCACCCCGATCGCCCTGAGAGAGGGTGGCGACGCCGAGCACGAGATGAGTCACATCTTCGAGCCGCTGAAAGGGGCGGACGGACTTGCCCGAGGACTCGTCATGCGCGACGGCAGCGCAGTCGAGATCACCTACGACCCGGCGCTCATCTCGGAAGAGCAGATAGTCTCGGCGCTGCGAAGCACCGGCTACGCGCAGTAGGCGTAGCGCAGCCGCGGCCCAGCCCGCTCTTCGCCCGCGTCCAGCGCGGTAGCGCCGCCTTCGGTGCGCGGGTACACTTGCTGCGCATTCGTCCGATACGCCGGGGAGGCGATTCGATGCGTTCCCAGTCACTCGAGTTCCTTCGCGCGCTCGTCGAGGCTCCGTCGCCGTCGGGCTACGAGCAGCCCGCCGCGCGCGTGTTTCGCGACTACGTCAGGCCGTTCGCCGACGAGGTCGAGACGAACGTGATGGGCTCCGTGCACGCAACGCTCCTCGGGAGTGCCGCGAAGAGCGCGGACGGCGGTCGCTCCAGCATCATGCTCGCCGGCCACATCGACGAGATCGGCATGATGGTCACCTACGTCATGGACGGGGGCTTCCTCGCATTCAAGTCGATCGGCGGCGTCGACGAAGCTGTGCTTCCGGGAATGCGCGTGAACGTCCACACGAAGGAAGGCGTGCTGCTCGGGCTGCTCGGCAGGCTGCCCGTCCATCTGCTCGAGGACGAGGAGCGAAAGAGCGTCACCAAGTTGCACAAGCTCTTCATCGACCTCGGGCTGCCGGCGGACGACGTCAAGAAGAAGGTGCGTATCGGCGACCC
>CAYWCB010000086.1:0-8012 GCA_964456615.1 uncultured Eubacteriales bacterium
CGGCTACGAGGTCTGCTACATGGGTTCGGACGAGGCGTGCTGCGGCATCCCGATGAAGGTCGCCGGCAAGTGGGACCTCTTCGAGGAGATCTACGAGCACAACGTCGCGGAGGCCAAGAAGCGCGGCGCCGAGACGATCGTCACCTCATGCCCCGCCTGTGGACTGGTCTGGAAGGAGCTCTACGCGAACCTCGCCGCCGAGCGCGGCGACGACTTCCCGTTCCAGGTGCTGCACTACTCCGAGCTCGTCGCTCCGGCACTCGCCGAAGGCAGGCTCGAGCTCAAGGACAACCCCTTCGACGGCGAGACGATCACGTTCCACGACTCGTGCCACATGGGCCGCGCACAAGGCAACTACGAGCCGCCGCGCGAGATGCTGAAGTCCATACCGGGCGTGAACATGGTCGAGATGGAGCACAACCGCGAGGAGGGTCTGTGCTGCGGCTCGGTACTGACCCTCGTGGGCGAGATGCCCGTGGCACCCAAGCTCGGCGGGCATCGCCTCCAGGAAGCGATCGACGCCGGAGCTGACACTGTGGTCGCGCTCTGCCCGTGCTGCCAGGTGCAGCTCCGCGACTCGAACATCAAGAACGACATGGGACTGAAGATCGACGACCTCTCGCGAGTGGTCGCGCAGGCGGCCGGCTACGACATCCCCGAGACGACCGAGTTCTCCATGTACATGTGGGGCTACTTCGAGAAGTTCATCATCCTATTGCAGCCGGAGAACATGGCGAGGTTCATGGTGCGCATCTTCCCGCAGATGATGGACGCCATGCCGATGGGCATGGGCGGCATGATGCGGGCGCTGAAGCACGTTCCCGGCGGGCTGGCAATGATGGGCAAGATGATGCCGGTCCTGTTCCCGATGCTCGCTCCAGGCGTCCTCGGCAAGGTCATGCCCGACATGATCCGCGAGGTCGAGGACTACATCGGCGAGATGCCCGAGGACATGGCCGCGCTCATGCCGGACCTGCTGCCCAAGACGATGGAATCGCTCATGCCGACGTACCTGCCGCAGCTCATCCCGTACCTCACGCCGCTGTTCATCGACTTCGTGCGGAACGAGAAGCCGAGGACGCCAGTAACCGCGTAGGGCGCTCTCGGCCACGTCGGTTCTGGCCGGGTCGCGAGCATGCACGTTCGCCTGTCAGACTCTGGCGCCGCGCGCTACCCTTTCCCTGGAGTCAGACGGCGGCCTCGAGTTGAAGCTTGCCCGCCCGGCCGCCGATGCATGTCGTGCGAGGTTCCGGCAATGTGGAGGTGGCACGTGACGATTCGCGCGGCGCGCTCGCACCACTCCCCGGCCTACCGGCTCTCCTGTGTCGTCGCACTCGCCCTGCTCGCCCTCTCGGCGAACGCCGCCTTCGCCGGAAGCGCGGGGGCGACGCAGGGTGTCGCAGTGTCGGAGCAGGCGGCCTTTCACCCCACGGCCCGGATCGAGGACGACGACCCGAACGCCGCATTCGAAGGCGGCTGGCGATTCGCCTCGACCACTGCCGCCTCGGGGGGAACCCGGCGACTGGCCACGGCGCCCGGCGCGAGCGTCAAGATCCGATTCAACGGGACCGGCGTCGCGCTCATCTCCCGCGTCACGCCCGGTGCCGGACGCGTCGCGATCTCTGTGGACGGCGCCCCCTCGACCGTCGTCGACCTCCGAGGAGCGACCGTTTCCGAGAGGGCGCGAGTCTGGACAGCCTCCGGTCTTCCGCGTCGCACGCACAGCGTGACGGTCCGCGCGCTCGAGACAAGCCCGGCGGCACGCTGGCAGCCGGCCGCCGTCGATGCGTTCCTGATCGAGGGCACAGCACTGCGGGCCTCCGTGTCCCGACCGCGTGCACGCGTGGAGGAGTCGGACCGCCGCATCCGGTTCCTCGGCAGCTGGACGAACCGCGCCAGCGCCGCGGGCGCCTCTAGCGGCCGCGCCGCCGTGGCGAGCCGTGCAGGAGCGAGGGCGGTGGTCTCGTTCTCCGGTACCGGCATCACGTGGCTCGCGCCGAACCAAGCTCGGGGTGCGCGCGCGCAGATCGTCCTCGACGGCCGTTCGTATGGCCGCGTGAGCCTGAGCCGGTCCGGATCGCGGGGCGCCCGGCGGGTAATGTGGTCCATCGGCGGGCTTCGCCACGGCCGGCACACGCTGGACATCCGCGCGCTGTCCGCTCCCTCGGCGAAGTCCAAGGTCGTGCTCGACCTGTTCGAGTTAGAAGGGCGCGCCGCCGACGCTCGCCCGGTCTCATCACTGGGACACCCGTGGCGCAACTACGTCGTGATCGACAAGTCCGACTTCCGCCTGTACCTGGTGAAGAACGGACTCGTGGAACGAACGTATCCGGTCGCGCACGGCAAGGTAGGAGGGTCGACGCCTCCCGCCGTGTGGCGCATCGGCATGAAGTACCCCCACACCGGCGGCGTCTACGGGCCGCGCAAGATGCGTCTGTTCCGCCAAAGGGGCGGCCGGTACGTCTTCACGCGCTACGGGATCCACGGGACGAACGAGCCCTGGGTCATCGGCACGCGCGCCTCGCGCGGCTGCATCCGCCTCTACAACGACGACGTGATCGACCTGTTCCCGAGGGTGCCGCTGGGGACGATGGTGGTCACGCGCGATTGATCCGCGATCTCGGCAACGTGCGAAGACACGCGGGTCACCCGCGTTGACGGGCAGCAAGACGAACGGCTTGCGTCGGGACCCTACTCGGGTACATGCTCGACGGGCAGAGTTCTCAGCCGAGAGGAGTCACGATGGACGGACCAGTCCTCGTAGCCTACGCCACGAAGAGGGGCGCAACGGCCGAGATCGCCGAGCGGATCGGCCGTGCCATCGAGCAGGCCGGCCTTCCAGCGGCTGTGCTGCCGGTAGACGAGGTCTCTGCGCTCGACGAGTACTCGGGCGTGGTAGTCGGCAGTGCGGTCTACATCGGCAGGTGGCGCAAGGAAGCCGTGATCTTCCTGAAGAGTCACGAGACCGAGCTCGCGCGCACACCGGCGTGGATCTTCTCGAGCGGTCCTACCGGCGAGGGGAAGTCGGACGCGTTCATGGATGATGCGCCGCTCCCCAAGTCGGTGCGCGCCACCGCCGAGAGTATCCACCCGCGCGACATCGCGATCTTCCACGGAGCGATCGACCCCGAGCAGCTGAGCGCCTTCGAGAGGTGGATCGTGAAGCGCGTCAAGGCGCCGGTGGGTGACTTCCGGGAATGGGACGACATCGAGGCCTGGGGAACCCACATCGCCGACGAACTCATGCACGTCGAGCCGCAGACACCGGTGCACTGATGAAGGTCGCGGCGATCAACGCGAGCCCTCGCAAAACCGAGGGGCAGACAGCGCTCATCTTGAACCCGTTCGTCGAGGGCATGCGCGACGCCGGCGCAAGCGTAGACGTCGTCTGCGCGTGCGAACTCAAGATCCGCCCGTGCGACGGCGACTTCAGCTGCTGGTGGGGCACGCCCGGCGCGTGCCGCTACCGCGACGACATGGACTGGCTGCTCCCGCTGCTGCGCGAGGCCGAGGTATGGGTCCTCGGCATGCCCGTCTTCCTGCCGATGCCGGGCGAAGCGCAGAATCTCCTGAACCGGACGGTGCCGCTCTTCACCAGCTCCTTGCGCGTCGAGGAGCGACGGATGTACCCGGCGCGCTGCGAAGACCTGCGGCTCGAGAAGATCGCGCTCGTATCGTCGTGCGGCTACTGGGAGATGGAGAACTTCGACAAGCTCGTGCACGTCGTTCGCGAGATCGCCGAGGCGAGCGCCGCCGAGTTTGTCGCGCCGCTCCTGCGGCCGCACGCGACGGTGCTCGCCGAGATGGCGTCGGCGGGCGCGGACGGAGCCGTCCGCGTCATCGCCGCCGCGCGAGACGCCGGACGACAGCTCGTCACGGAGGGCGTCATCTCCCAGGCAGCGTGCGATGCGGTCGCGATGCCGCTCCAGTCCTTCGATGAGTACTTGGCCGAATGGAGGCCGTGAAGCCAGGCTCCACGCAGGTCACGGGTACGTCTCCGCAACGCGAACTGGGAGCCTGACTCATGCCTCGGCTCCGCTACACCGACCTCGCCGCCTCGGGAGAGCTCGCGCGCAGGGCGGACGAGCTGCGCGAACGCCTGCGCTCCTGCGACCTCTGCCCGCACGAGTGCCACGTCGACCGCACCGCGGGCGAGCTCGGGCGCTGCCGGGCGGACGCGAACGCACGCGTAGCGAGCTTCGGTCCACACTTCGGCGAAGAGGCGCCGCTCGTGGGCCGCGGAGGCTCGGGCACCATCTTCTTCACCCATTGCACCCTGCGATGCGTCTACTGCCAGAACTGGGACATCTCGCAACGCGCCGAGGGCGAGGAGGTCTCGGACGAGGAACTCGCCGAGACGATGCTCCACCTCCAAGGCCGAGGGTGCGAGAACGTCAACGTGGTGACGCCGACGCACTACCTCGCGTCGATCCTCGGCGCGCTCGATGTCGCGGCGCGCGGCGGTCTCACGGTTCCGCTTGTCTACAACACGAGCGGCTACGAGCGCGTCGATATCCTGCGCCTGCTCGACGGCGTGGTCGACATCTACCTCCCGGACATCAAGTATGCGGATGCCGAGACCGCGCGGCGGCTCTCGGCCGCTCCCGAGTACCCTCGCCACGCCTTCGCGGCCCTCGCCGAGATGCACCGGCAGGTGGACGAGCTCGTGCTCGACGAGCGGGGCGTCGCGACGCGCGGGCTGCTGGTGAGGCATCTCGTGCTACCGAACAACCTCGCCGGTACCTCGGAGGTCATGCGGTTCATCGCCGAAGAGCTCTCGCCGGACACCTACGTGAACGTGATGGGACAGTACCGGCCGGAGTTCCGCGCCGCCGAGCATCCCGAGGTCGCGCGTCGGCCGACAGCACAGGAACTGCGAGCGGCCCGAGAAGCCGCACGGGAGGCCGGACTCACGCGAGCCGGGGCCTGAGGGCGGGTTCGTTCGCCGGACCGGGAGGCGCCACCACCTACGGTGCCGGGTGCCCCACCGGTACCACGTAGAGCGGCTGGTGGTCGGCGGGAAGGCCCGCCACCCGGACCACGTCGGCGTCGTCGAACGCGCCGACGGGCGTCGAGGCCAGACCGAGAGCCGTCGCCTCGAGCAGCATGTTCTGACACACGTGCCCGGCCTCCAGCGTGACGTACCTGCTTGCGCGGTCGCCGTACTTGCCCGCAGTGCGCTCCACGACGGCAGCGATCACGAACACGGCTGGCGCATCGGCGATCCACGACTGGCCCAGAGCCGCCGACGCAAGCTCCGCCCGAACGTCGCGCGTACTCAGCCGCTGCAGCGCGTGATCGCGCGACACGTACTGCCACACACCATCGTCGTCAGCCACGAACACCTCGATCGGGTAGAGCGCACCGGCCGATGGCGCCGCGCGCTTGCCGGACCCCGGATCGGTGACGCCCTGCCCGGCCCACAAGAGCTGCGAGAGCTGGGCTGCCGAGAGGCTCGCTCCTGAGAACGAGCGGACGGAGCGACGGCTGGCTATCGCCTTCTCGAGGGACATCGGCCCCTCGAGCTTCGGCGCGGGCAGAACCACGGCACCGTCAGCACGCTCGACGGCTTGCCCGGTCGCCTCTTCGTCCGGGGAAGCCTGTGGTTTCTCGGACTGCCCCTCGGCCGCACACGCGCCCAGCGCCACCAGCACCGCAGCACATGCGACGGCGGTCATGAGTACCAGTCCCTTCGCTGCAACCGAGCGTCCCACTCCTCGCCCCCGTTCCACGACGAGTTCGCAAGGTATCTACCCCGAAGGTGCTCGCACGGGACGCCGACAGAGCCCACGCCTCACGTGCGAGCCGGAGTTCTCGCCGCCTCCGGCGCCCGCCGGGGCATCCGGGAACGGGTATCCTGTTGTCTGGGACGGGCTGTGGCGGGTCAGACCGGACACAGGTTTCCGGCGTGCCACATGTCGGAGGAGGCAGTGTTCGCAATCGACGAGGTCGCCCTCGACCACCTGCAGGCCCTGGGGCTCGGTGAGCAGTGATGTTCTGCCCGAAATGCGGTGCACAGGCCGACCGGGATGATGCCTTCTGCCGCAATTGCGGAGCCGACCTGCCTGCTGCCTCCGAGGATCCCGGAACGCCCAAGGGCCAACCCACCGGGCGCGCCGCGCCCTCTGAGCCAGCCGCGCCCACCGGGCCACCCGCACCAGCCGCGCCCGCTGAGCCAGCCGAGCCAGCCAAGCCCGCTGAGGCCACCGCCGCTTCCGCCGGACCGCCAGAACGGCCGCGACGCATCAGCCGGTGGAAGCTCGTGACCTTAGTGGTGCTCGGCGCGATCCTGCTCGGGGCCGCGTTCATCGCGATACGTGGCGCAATGTCCGATGCCGAGCCCTCGGCCACGCAGCCGAGTGCCGACACGCCCGCCGCCCAGGCCGAGTCGACCGAGGGAACAGCGACCGCGGAGACGGCTGCCGAGACGGAGAGCTTGCCGCTCTTCCCGATCTCCATAGGGGGCCAGTGGGGCTTCATCGACAGCACGGGGGAGGTAGTGATCGAGCCGGCCTTCGGAGGCGCGCAGCCTTTCTCCGAGGGCTTGGCCAGCGTGCTGACCGAGGACCTCACGGCAATGGGCTTCATCGACACGAACGGAGCAGTCGTGATCGAGCCCCGCTTCACCTACGCGGGGGACTTCAGCGAGGGTCTCGCCTACGCGTCCGAGGGCGACAAGGTCGGCTTCATCGACCGAGAAGGCGAATGGGCCATCGCTCCGAAGTTCGGTTCCGTCGGCTCGTTCCACGACGGCCTGGCGCCCGCGACAGAGGACGGCGTGCTCTGGGGCTACATCGACACTGCCGGAACCTGGGCGATCAGGCCCAAGTACGGCTTCGCGACGGCGTTCTCCGAGGGGCTCGCCGCCGTCGTGACAGGGAGCGAGCGGCTCTTCGGCTACATCGACACCGCGGGCAAACTCGCGATCCCAGCCAGGTACGAGAGTGCGCTGCGCTTCTCGGAGGGGCTTGCGGCAGTGTCGTCCGACTCGCAGGTGGGCGGCTACATCGACACGTCCGGTCGAGTCGTCATCGAGGAGAAGTACCCGGGAGTCCGCGAGTTCACCGAGGGCGTAGCGGGCGTCATCACCGAGGATGGCAAGGCCGGATTCATCGACCGGTCGGGTGCGTGGATAATCGAGCCGACATTCGCCGACGTGATGCCGTTCCGCGACGGAGCGGCGATGGTCACGATGGACGACGGGGCGTTCGGCTATATCGACAAGAGCGGCGACTGGATCTGGCGTCCAGAACAAGGCGAGTAGCGTGTCCGGGCTGACCGGACGCTCCTTCTTGCGACCGGGTACGCCCCGGGGCGACCGGGCGCGAGGATTGCAGGTGGATGGGCGACCAGCCGGGTGAAGGAGCGTCGATGCCCCGCACTCCTCCCCAGAGGGCGGACGAATCCCGCGAGCGGCACGCGGTCCCGGTGCCGCAGTCCGCGGCCGTCGCGATGAGCCGAACGCGACGCGTGCTCATCCAGGCTCTGTGCGTCACCGCGGTCATGCTCATAGGCGTGCTCGACAGGTTCACCGGACCCCTGCCCGACCTCACCGCGCTCTACCTGTTCCCCATCTTGCTCGGCACCGTGTTCCTCGGACAGCGGGTCGGCATCGCCCTCGCGCTTGCCGCCGACGTACACGAATCGTTCTTCGAGTCACCCCCGAGCGCCCGACCGGACATCGTCGTCGGCGTGCGACTCGAGTTCCTGAGAGAGGTTGGCGGGGACTACTACCACATCGAGGACACCCCGGCCGGCCTGTTCGCGTGCATGGCGGACATCTCGGGCAAAGGAGTGTCCTCGGCGCTGTTCACCGCGGTGCTCGATCGAGCGGTGGCCGACGCCCTACTCCACCCGGCTGACCTGCGCGACATCGTCCAGCACGTGAATGCCCGGATGAGCGAGACCCTCCCCAGCGACCGGTTCGTCACCTTCTTCGCGTGCCTGGTCGAGGACAGCGCCATGAGCTACGCAAACGCGGGACACGAACCTCCGCTCCTCTACTCGCTGCG
>CAYWCB010000087.1:0-7935 GCA_964456615.1 uncultured Eubacteriales bacterium
TTCGACCAGTTCGCCCCGGCGTCTTCAGACCGCCAGGCGTGCTCGCCGAAGGCAGGTACGTGCCGCCGACGCTGCCGGCCGGCATCCGTCGTCTGCCGGAAGGCGTGGACGACCTTGCGACCGAGCATCTCGTCATCAACATGGGCCCGCAGCACCCGTCGACGCACGGCGTGCTGCGCATGGTGCTCGAGGTCGACGGCGAGGAGGTCGTCAACGCCGAAGCGTCCATCGGCTACCTCCACCGAGGCATCGAGAAGCTCGGCGAGCAGTGGCGGTACAGTGCGGCAGCGAACCTCATGGATCGAGGCGACTACGTCTCGGGCATGCACAACGAACTCGCGTTCGCGCTTGCCACCGAGAAGCTGCTGGATGTCGAGGTCCCGCGCAAGGCGAGCTGGATACGCTCACTCGTCTGCGAGCTCAACCGCCTCTCGAGCCACCTCGTGTGGTATGGGACGCTCGGACTGGACGCGGGCGGCATGGGGCAGTTCCTGTACGCGTGGCGCGACCGCGAGTCCGTCCTCGACATCCTCGAGGCGATCAGCGGCCAGCGCATGATGTTCAACTACGTGAGGCCGGGCGGCGTGGTGGCCGACCTGCCCGCAGGAATCGACACGAGGATCCGCGAGTTCCTCGATGCGTTCGCGGTTCACATCGAGGAACACGACCAGCTCCTCGGCGGCAACGAGATCTTCCAGGGACGTGTGCAGGGCGTCGGAGTGATCGAGCGCGACCTCGCGCTCGCGTTCGGTCTGACAGGCGCGAACCTGCGCGGGAGCGGCGTCGGTTTCGACCTGCGCCGGGACCGGCCGTACGCGGCCTACGAGGAGCTCGAGTTCGACATCCCGGTCGGTACGACGGGAGATTGCTGGGACCGCTACGCGGTCCGAATGGGCGAGATGCGCCAGGCGGCGCGCATGATCCGCCAGCTCGTCGACGGCATGCCCGAGGGCGAACACACCTCCAAGGTCGCGAAGGTGATCCGTCCGCCCGAGGGCGAGGCGTATGCGGCGGTCGAATCGCCGCGCGGCGAGCTCGGCGTACACCTGGTCTCCGACGGGTCAGACAAGCCGTACCGGATGCACTATCGCGCGCCCTCGCTCTTCGCGCTGCAGGCGGTCGAGCAGGTCCTGCCGGGGCATCTGGTCGCCGACGCGGTCGTGATCCTCGGCAGCATCGACATCGTGCTCGGGGAGATCGACCGATGAGCCCGCTGCTCGTAGCCGTGCTGCGCATCCTGGCGGTGCTGGGGCTCACGCTGCTCAACGGAGTCGTGCTCATCTACATGCTCCGCAAGGTGCTCGGTCGCCTGCACCTGCGGCACGGGCCGTTGCACGTCGGCTGGCATGGGACGATTCAGACGCTCGCCGACGTGCTCAAGCTGCTCACCAAGGAGGACCCGACGCCTTCGGCGGTCGACCGAGCCCTCTACTTCGTCGCCCCCGCGGTCGTGTTCGTCCCGTCGCTCATGGCGTATGCCGCGATCCCCTTCTCGCAGACGTGGTCGGTCGTCGACCTCGACACGGGATTGCTCTACACCTTCGCGGTGCTCTCCTTCGTGCCGATCGGCATCCTGATGACGGGATGGGCCTCGGCGAACAAGTGGTCGCTCCTCGGCGGCATGCGCGCCGCGGCCCAGCAGATCGCCTACGAAGTGCCGCTCCTGCTCTCTGTCCTGCCGATCGTGATGCTCGTCGGCAGCGCGAACCTGGGCGATATCGTCGCTTCGCAATCGGGCTGGTGGTTCCCGCTGCTGCCGTCGTTCGCGCTGTTCCTCATCGCGGCGCTCGTGGATACGAACCAGACGCCGTTCGACATGTCCGAGGCCGAATCCGAGATCGTCGGGGGATTCGCCACCGAGTACGCGGCGATGAAGTTCGGCTTGCTCTTCCTCGCCGAGTTCTCGAACCTCTTCGTTGTCTCGGCGCTCGCCGTCACGCTCTTCTTCGGCGGTTGGCACGGAGGGTTCGGCATCATCCCACCGCCGATCGTGCTCATGATCAAGACCTACTTGTTCATCTTCGTCATCATGTGGATCCGCGGCACGTTCCCGCGCGTGCGGATCGACCGGCTCATGGGTCTCGGCTGGAAGGTACTCATCCCTGCGGCGCTCGCCATCGTCATGATCACGGGCTTCGTCATGAAGCTCGCCGAGGCGGCGGGCGTCTGATGTGGGGCGCCGGTCTGTTGAACGGGCTTCGGATCAGCATGCGCAACATGCTGCGCGGACCCATCACCGTGAAGTATCCCTACGAGAAGCTCGAACTGCCCGAGCGCGCTCGCTGGGCGGTGGTCCCGACCTACGACGAGGCCGGCGCGCTCAAGTGCACGGCGTGCATGACGTGCGTGAAGGCCTGCCCGAACCATATCCTCGATCTCGACTTCACGACCGACGAGACGACCAAACAGAAGCACATCGACTCGTTCTTCTACGAGCTGGGCGCGTGCATGATGTGCGGTCTGTGCGTCGAACAGTGCCCGTTCGACGCGATCGAGATGAGCCACGACTACGAACTCGCGCGCACGTCGCCCGCCGAGCTCTCGATCGAGCTGCTCGCCGACGTGGATGCCGCGCGGTCCAAGCGCGAGCGGCCCGCGAAGGCGGAAGCCGAGGGCCCGCCGCCCACCGAGGCCGCGGAGCCCGCCGCCGAACCAGCGCCCGGCACCGCAGTCGCGCCCGACGAAGGGGAGGCGACGGATGCCTGAGACCGTGAACGGCATCGCCTTCGTGCTGCTCGCCTTCGCCTCGGTCGGCGGGGCGATCGGCATGCTCGCGACCCGCAACGTGGTGCACGCCTCCTTCTGGCTGCTCGAGGTGATGGTCGCTCTCGCGGGGCTGTTCCTGCTGCTCTCGGCGGAGTTCATGGCGATGGTGCAGCTGCTCGTCTACGCGGGCGCGGTCGCCGTGCTCGTGCTGTTCGTCATCATGCTCACGTTGCGCCGCCGGGAGGACGCGATCCGTCCGCGCGACTGGTCGTGGCCGGCAGCGGGGATGACGGTCCTCTTCGGCGGGCTCGTACTCGGCGTCGTCGCGCGCTACGCGCCGACCGACGTGCGGATGCCCTCGGTCGTCCCCGATACTGCCGCCTTCGGAAAAGTGCTCTTCACCGCCTGGATGCTCCCCTTCGAGCTGGCGTCGCTCGTCCTTCTCGTGGCGCTCATCGGCGCGGTGTGGTGGTCGAAGGAGGGCGACGACTGATGTCCGTCGGCCTGCCCCACTTCCTCATCCTCGCGGCCGTGCTGTTCTCGCTCGGACTGTACGGTGCGGTGTCTCGCAGGAGCGCCGTGATGGTCCTCATGTCGCTCGAACTCATGTCGGCAGCGGTGAACCTCAACCTCATCGCGTTCTCGCGGTTCGTGACCCCGGAGAAGATGACCGGGCAGTTCTTCAGCGTCTTCGTGATGGTCGTCTCGGCCGCCGAGATCGGGCTCGGACTCGCGCTCGTTCTCGCGATCTACCGCCAGGCGCGCTCGATCGAGCTCACCGAGCTCACGAGGCTGAAGGGATAGGGCGTGACCTGGGTCGCACTCATACCGGCGCTCCCGGCACTCGCGTTCGTGCTGCTGCTGCCGATGTCCCGCAAGGTGCGCAACAACAGCATCTCTCTCTCGGTCGGGGCGATCCTGGTAGCGCTCGGACTCTCCGTGGCCGCGTTCGCGAAGGTGCTCCCCGGCGGCGAGGAGTTCGAGGCCGTCAAGCTCGCTTCCTTCGAGGTTGGTTCGATCGGCGGAGTGCCGCTCACCTTCGGCCTGTCGCTCGACGCGGTCTCGGCGGTCATGCTTCTTGTCGTGACGGTCGTGGGCGCGTGCGTGCAGGTCTACTCGCTGGGCTACATGCACCGTGACGAGCGCATAGGCTGGTTCTATGCGGTGCTCTCGCTCTTCACGGCAGCGATGCTCGCGGTCGTGCTCGCCGATGACCTGCTCCTGCTCTACGTCGCGTGGGAGATCATGGGCCTGTGCTCGTACCTGCTCATCGGCTTCTGGCACGAGCAGGAGGGGCCGAGGAAGGCCTCGCAGAAGGCGTTCCTGACCACGCGCGTCGGTGATGTCGGGTTCGCGATCGGGCTCTTCGTCATCTACCGCGCGGCCGGCACGTTCGACCTGCACGCGGTGCTCGGCAGCGCCGAGACCTGGGCTCCCGGAGTGGCCACGCTCGCCGCGCTCATGCTGCTCGTCGGCGCGATGGGCAAGTCGGCGCAAGTGCCGCTCCACGTCTGGTTGCCGGACGCCATGGCGGGCCCGACGCCTGCCTCGGCGCTCATCCACGCCGCCACGATGGTCGCCGCGGGCGTCTACCTCGTCGCGCGAACGCTCCCGATCTTCGAGATCTCGGGCGTCGCGCTGACGGTCACGCTCATCGTCGGCACGGCTACCGCGTTCATCGGCGGTCTGCTTGCGGCCGTGCAACACGACGTGAAGAAGGTGCTCGCGTACTCGACCATCTCCCAGCTCGGCTACATGTTCGTCGCGCTCGGCGCGGGCGGCGCGGTGATAGGCCTCTTCCACCTCGTGACGCACGCGTTCTTCAAGTCGCTGCTGTTCCTGGGGGCGGGCGTGATCATCCACGCCGCGCATACGCAGGACATGCGCGAGATGGGAGGCCTCTCGCGCTCGATGCCGTGGACGACGGCCACGTTCACCGTCGGGTCGCTCGCGCTCGCGGGCGTGTTCCCCTTCTCCGGGTTCTGGTCGAAGGACGAGATACTCACGCTGCTGTGGCACGAGCATCACTACCTCGCGTTCGCGGTCGCCCTGTCCGCAGCCTTCGTCACCGCCTTCTATGTCACGCGCCTGTGGCTCAGGGTCTTCGCCGGTCCGCAGCAAGCCGAGGAGTTGCACGAGGCGCACGGCTCGATGCTCGGGCCCATGTTCGTGCTCGCCGCGATCACGACGGTGATCGGATTCACGAGCCCGGCCTTTTCGTACTTCCTCGGCCACAAGGGTCACTGGCCCGATGTGACCATGGCTCTGACGGGCAGCGCGGTGGGACTCGCGGGCATCGCCCTTGGTTGGCTCGTCTACGGGCGGCGTTCGGCCGTTGCCGACACCGGAGTGATCAAGCAGCGCGCGGGGTATGCGTATCAGGCGCTCTCGCAGAGACTCTACTTCGACGTCGCGTACGAGTGGCTGTTCATCCGCCCGTACATGGCGCTCACGGTGATGCTGGCCCGCTTCGATCTCCGGGTCATAGACCGCATCGTCAACGAGGCAGGCCGCGCATGGGTCGTGTTGTCGCATGGCTCGTGGACGTTCGACGCACGCGTCATCGACGGTTCGGTCAATGGTATCGCCAGCGGCATCCGCAGCGCCGGCAGGCGAGCGCGCTCGATCGAGTCCGGTCGTGTCCAGACCTACCAGCGCTTGATCCTCGGCGCGCTCGTGTTGTTCATGGTCTTCGTCGTGGTGAAAGGGGCGTAGGCGCACATGCCATTGCTCTCGGTCATCGTGTTCTTGCCGCTGCTCGGTGCGGTGGTCGTGGCGCTGCTGCCCAAGAGCCGGGCCGGCTGGGCGCGGGTCGTGGCGCTCGTCGTGACGCTGCTCGACCTGGCTCTCGCTGCGCTTGCCGTCGTGGCCTTCGACGTCGCGGAGCCCGGCATGCAGTTCGTGGAGCGGTTCACGTGGGTGCCGCAGGCCAACATCCAGTACTACCTCGGCGTGGACGGTATCTCCCTTCCGATGCTCGCGCTCTCATCGCTGCTGAGCCTTCTCGCGGTGCTCGCGAGCTGGAAGATCGAGACCAGGCCCTCGTTCTACTTCGCGATGCTTCTCGTGCTAGAGGTCGGGATGAACGGCGTGTTCTGTGCGCTCGACTTCGTGCTCTTCTACGTCTTCTGGGAGCTCGTGCTCGTGCCGATGTACTTCCTCATCGCGGTATGGGGTGGTGCTCGACGGGAGTACGCGGCGATCAAGTTCTTCCTCTACACGCTCTTCGGTTCCGTGTTCATGCTCGTTGGCATCCTCGCGCTCTACCTGCATCCGGCCGGCGGGACGTTCGACATGCTCAAGCTCGCGGCGGCCGGCTTCCCAGGGGACTTCCAGTGGTGGGTGTTCGCAGCCTTCTTCCTCGGGTTCGCGGTGAAGGTGCCGGTCTGGCCGCTGCACACGTGGTTGCCGGACGCGCACGTGGAAGCACCGACCGCCGCGTCAGTGCTGCTCGCCGGCGTGCTCCTGAAGATGGGCACGTACGGATTCATCCGGGTCTCGATGCCGATCCTCCCGGGCGCTTTCGAGGCTTGGGCGCCGTGGATAGCGGTCCTTGCCGCGATCTCGATCATCTACGGCGCGGCCGTCGCCTTCGCGCAGACCGACCTTAAGAAGCTGGTGGCGTACTCCTCGGTCTCCCATATGGGCTTCGTCATGCTCGGCATCGCCTCGGGTACGGTGGCGGGCCTGAACGGAGCGATGGCGGTGAACTTCAGCCACGGCGTCGTGACCGGCATGCTCTTTCTGCTCGTCGGCATGGTCTACGAGCGCACGCACACGCGGCAGATCGCCGACGTCTCCGGCTTGGTCGGCCAGATGCCGGTGGCGGCCGGCATGCTCGCGTTCGCTTCGTTCGCTTCGCTCGGCCTGCCGGGTCTCTCAGGGTTCGTCGGTGAGTTCCTGTCGCTCCTCGGTGCGTGGCAGTCCGATCTCTCTCGCGCGGTCGTCGTGATTTCTGCGTTCGGAGTCCTCCTGGCGGCGGCCTACATGCTCTGGATGGTGCAGCGCGTCGTTCTGGGGACGCCCTCGGCTGCGGTCGAGGGACAGCCCGACCTGTCTCGCCTCGAGGTCGCCACGGTCGTGCCGCTCGTCGTTCTGACGTTCGTCGTCGGCGTGTGGTGGGACAGCCTGCTCCGCTTCGTCGACCCCGCCGTACGTGCACTGCTGGCGGGCATGGGGCTGCAGGCGTGACGGGCTACTGGCAACTCCTGCCCGAGGCGCTGATGGTCGTCGCAGCGCTCGTGGCGCTGTTCGGCGAGTACCTGCCCGCGCGCGACCGAGGGGCCGCATACCTCGGCGTGGTCGCGTGCGTAGCGGCCGCCGGGCTTACGGCGTGGGGCGGCATCTCGGACCCGCTTTGGGGTGGCATGCTCGTATACGACGAGCTCTCCCAGTACGTGCGCGTGGCCATCGCCTCGCTCACGGCGGTCTGGCTGCTGTGGGTCGCGGGACGCGGCCTCGGCGAGCATCGCGTGCGCGAAGCGGTCTCGCTCGCGCTCTTCTCGGCGATGGGCGGGATGCTGCTCGCCTCCGCGCGCGAGCTCATCACCTTCTTCATGGCGGTGGAGCTCTCGACAATGCCCGCCTACGTGCTCGTCGGCTACCGCCGAAGGGACGTCGTCGGCCTCGAGGGTACGCTGAAGTACTTCCTGCTCTCGCTGTTGACGAGCATGGTCATGCTCTATGGCCTGTCGTTCCTTTACGGTCTCGCGGGGTCGACGTATCTCACGCGCATCGTGCTCGTCGGGCAGTCGGACCTCGCCACCGTCGCGGCCATGCTCGTCCTCGTCGGCCTGTTCGCGAAGCTCTCGGCCGCGCCTTTCCACTACTGGGCGCCCGACGCGTATTCCGGCGCGTCGGCAGCCACGGTCGCCTTCGTCTCGACAGTGCCCAAGATCGCAGGCACGGTCGCGGCGCTCAGGCTCATCAGCTACTTCCCGCCGCCGATCGGGGTGCTCGCAACGGTCGTTGCCATCGCGGCCGCCGCTTCGATGCTGCTCGGCAACCTCGCGGCGCTCCCGCAAAGCGACATCCGACGGCTCATGGCGTACTCGGGTGTCGCGCACACCGGCTACGTGCTCGTCGCGGTCGCGTCCCTCGCCGAGGGGGTCGGAAACGCGGCAGGAAGCGCGACGTTCTACGCCGTCGCCTACGCCATCCCGTCGCTCGCCATCATGCTCGTCGCGGCCGAGGAAGGCGTGGAGATCGACCGGTTCGGGCAGCTCGCGA
>CAYWCB010000088.1:0-7916 GCA_964456615.1 uncultured Eubacteriales bacterium
CATCTGCTCGACGGCCTGGACGAGGATCTTGCAGCTCTCGTAGCACTCGAGAAGACGTACCCGCGCGCGGTCGTAGCAGTCCCCGTTCTCGCCCAGGACCACGTCGAACTCGAACCGCGGATAGACCGAGTACGGGTCGGAGGTGCGGAGATCCCAGTTCAGCCCGCTCCCTCGCGCCACCGGGCCCGAGGCGCCCCACGCGATCGCGTCCTCGCGCGACAGCACGCCGATACCCTTCATGCGGCCTCTGGCGATCACGTTGCCGAAGAAGAGGCGGTCCATCTCCTCGAGCGCCCGGGGTGCTTCCTGTGCGAATGTCAGCAGACTGTCGGTCCAGCCCTCAGGGACGTCGAAGGAGACGCCACCGGGACGCACGTAGTTGTACGTCAGCCGCGCGCCGCACAACTCCTCGAAAAGCTCGATGATGCGCTCGCGCACGTCGAACGCGTAGATGAACATCGTGAAGGCCCCTGTGTCAGCCGCCGAGGAGCCGATCGCCATCATGTGGCTCGCGATGCGCTGCATCTCGCACGTGATGGCCCGCAGGTACTCGGCGCGCTCGGGGACGCGGATGCCGGCGAGACGCTCCACCGAGCGGCAGTAGGCCCAGTTCGCGTACATCGACCCGACGTAGTCGAGCCGGTCGGTGAGCGGCACGACCTGCAGGTAGGTGCGGTTCTCGGCCATCTTCTCTATACCTCGGTGAAGGTAGCCGACGACCGGGATCGCCTTCGTGACGATCTCGCCGTCGAGGTGCACGATCACCCTGCACACGCCGTGCGTCGAGGGATGCGACGGCCCGACGTTCACGACGAGCTCTTCGACGCCGCGACCCTCCTCGTCCACGACGGCCGTTCTGCTCTCCACGTCTACCGACACTGCATCCCTCCTCTCCGCGCTTTCCCCGTCCCGCCGGCACCCTCGGTCAGGTCCTGCACCGCACAGCCCGGACTCAGATGTAGTCTGGTCGCCTCAGCATCGAGGCGTCCTCGTAGTCCTTTCGCAGCGGGTGCCCCACCCAGTCGTCCGGCAGGGCGATCCGCCGCAGGTCGGGATGTCCTTGGAACGTGATGCCGAACAGGTCGTAGACCTCGCGCTCCTGCCAGTTCGCCGCAGGCCACAGGTCGCAGAGCGACTCGATCTCGGCCTCTCCCCTCGGTACGTCCGCCTTCAGGAATATCGCGGCACCGAGCTCGCGCGATTGCAGTCGATACACGAGCGTGAAGACCGGCCCTCGATCGACCGCGGTGACCATCCCCAGGCGATCGAATCCCAGCGCCTGAAGGTCCCTGGCTGCCTCGTGGAGTTCCTCGGGGACCACCTGGACCGTTCCGTCGCCGTACTCGATCGAGAACAGCGGGCACAGATGCGGGTGCATCTCGCATATGTGCGCGCGCAACTCGTCCAGGTTCACCCGGGCTCACCGCTCTCCACAGTCCTGTGTACGGCCGAAGAAGCGGCAGGCTCGCGTTCCGCGTCGAACCGCTCCACATCGAACGGCACGGACATCTCTCGTTTCCGACGCCTATCGGGCGCCAGGGACTCCGTTCGCACCAGCTCGCGGAGCCGGAAGATCCCGTCCTGCAAGGACTCGGGTCTCGGCGGGCAGCCCGTGATGTAGACATCCACAGGTAGGAACTCGTTCACACCGCGGACCACGGAATACGTGTCGTAGTAGAAGATGCCGCCGGACACGGCGCAGTTGCCCATAGCGACCACCCATTTTGGGTCGGGCATCTGCTCGTAGAGGCGTTTCACGGCCGGGGCCATCTTCTTGGTGATGGTCCCGGCGACCACCATGACGTCGGTATGCCGAGGGTCGGGACGCGGAAACGTGCCGAACCGGTCGAAGTCGAACTTGTTGAACGACGCTGCGATGAGCTCCATCGCACAGCACGCGGTCCCCATCGGCATGGCCCAAAGCGACTGGCCCCGCGACCAGTCCATGACCGCGTCGACCGACGTCAGGATGATGCCTCCCTGGCTCCGGCCGAGCGCCTCGCTGAGCCGGTCTACGAACGCCACTCGAGTGCCCCCTTCTTCCAGGCGTAGAAGAGGCCGAACGCGAGCAGGGCGGCGAATGCGGCGATCTCGACAGCGGCAAGCCACGATCCCCTGAGGGCTGCCGCGACCGAGAAGAGCATGGCGCTCTCCGCGTCGAAGAGCACGAAGATCATGGCGATGGCGGCGAACCGGAGTCGCACGATCGCCCATGGCTCCCCGCCGGGCTCCATCCCGCACTCGTACGGCTCGACCTTGAGTGGCGTGGGCTTGCGCGGCGAGAGGGCCGCATTGGCGAGGAAGACCACGCCGATGAACCCCGCGGAGGCGAGTACCGCTCCGAGTACGAAAAGTACGCCTGACGAGCCAGAAGCCTGCACCGCGTCCTCCTGCTGTACGATGTCCGAGAGTTTGTAACTCATCGTTACAAACGATGCGGGTCAGAGCATCCTGCAGGTGATGGGGCTGCGCGTTCCCTGTGCGCGGATCGGTTGACGCATTCTATCGATACGGCGCTCTGCATGTAAACATTGTTACAAAGCGCCGTATGTCATTGACTGTTCGACTCGAGGTCCTCGATCTCCTGCGAAAGTCTCAGCCACTCCTCTTCCAGGCGGGGCATCTCGCCGCGAAGGGTCGCGTACTCCTCCATGGCCGCCGAAAAGGCCTCGCTGTCGCGATAGAACGCCGGATCGGCCATGCGATCGAGCAACTCCTGATGCCGGCGCTGTGCCGCCTGGAGCTCGGTATCGACGGACGCAAGGCGGTCCTTCCGTTCGCGAGTGGCACGGTAGGCACGGTTGCGCGCTTCGGCTTCGGCTCGCTTCTGCTCGCGTGTCTTGGGCCCGCTGCCGGACACTCGCTGCAGTGCCGCTTGCTCGCCGACGCGCCTCCGCCCGCTAGTCGTCGGTCGGGTGATGCCGATCCCAGATTCGTCGGCCTTCTGACCGGGGCCCTCCGCTTCGACACATTCCCGCTCGCTGCGCTTGAAGAGGTAGTAGTCGTAGTCGCCTTCGAAGACGGTGACCTCACCATCGCGCACCTCGATCACCTTGTTCGCCACCGCGCGGATGAGGTGTCGGTCGTGGGTGATCAACGCGAGTGTCCCCGTGAACGATTCCAGCGCCTGTTCGAGGACGTCGCTCGACGCGATGTCGAGGTGGTTCGTGGGCTCGTCCAGACACAAGAACGCCGCCGGCCTCACGAGCATCTTCGCGAGCGCGAGCCGAGCCCTCTCCCCTCCCGAGAGCACGCTCACCTTCTTGTCGACATCATCTCCAGAGAAGAGGAAGGCTCCCGCCAGACTCCGGACCTCGGCTTGTGTCCAACCGGGCGCGACCCGATCGATCTCGGCGTAGACCGTCCCCGTGGTGTCGAGAGACTCCAGCTGGTGCTGGGCGAAGTACGCTACGTCGACATGCACTCCGAGCGATCGCTCGCCGCGATCCGGCTCGATGTCGCCGGCAAGCAGCCGGAGCAGCGTGGACTTGCCGGCACCGTTGGGACCGACCAACGCAACCTTGTCGCCGCGGTACAGCGTCAGGCGGAGGTCCTCGTACACGACGTTGTCTTCGTAGGCCTTTCTGACTCCGCGCAGGTCCACGACCATCTCGCCCGTCCGGGGCGGCTGCGGGAAGCGGAACCGCACCCTCCTGCGGCCCGCGGGAAGCTCGATCCTCTCCATCTTGTCGAGCCTCTTCACGCGATCCTGGACCTGCCGCGCCTTCGTGTTCTTGTAGCGGAAGCGGTCGATGAACTTCTGCATATGCGCGATCTCGCGCTGTTGTGCCTCGTAGGCGGCCTGCAGCTGCGCGAGCGCCAGTCCTCGCAGCCGCTCGTAGTCGCGATACGAGCCGGTGTAGACCCTCACCTGGAGCTGTTCGATCTCGGCCACGTGGTCGACGAGGCCCTCCATGAAGTCACGGTCGTGGCTCACCAGGATGACCGCACCTTCGTAGGTGCGGAGGAACCCCTCGAGCCACGTCACGGACTCGAGGTCGAGATGGTTGGTCGGTTCGTCGAGCAGCAGCAGGTCCGGCTGCCTGAGCAGGAGCTTGGCGAGCGCAAGCCGCATGAGCCATCCACCCGAGAGCTCGGAGGACTCCCGGGAGAGATCGGCCTCCTTGAAGCCGAGACCAGTCAGGACGGTTCGCGCTTCCGTCTCGATGCTGTATCCGCCGAGCGACTCGAACCGCTCACGCAGGCGCCCGTACTCGGAGAGGAGACGCTCACGGTCGGGATCGTCGGCGGTGGAGATGTCGTTCTCGAGGACGTGCAGCCGGTGCTCGAGCGTCGTGACGTGTTCGGCGGCGCTGAGCGCTTCCTCTAGCACCGTTCGCCCAGCCATCTCGATGGCCTCTTGGCGCAGGTAGCCGATGACGGCGTCCTTGGCGAGGGTGACGGTCCCCGAATCCGGCTCCTGCTCGCCGGCGATGATCTCGAGAAGGGTGGTCTTGCCCGATCCGTTCGCGCCGACCAGAGCCAGTCGGCCGCGGGCGTTCACTCTGAGACTCGCCTCGCCGAAGAGAACCTGGTCACCGTGGGACTTGGCGACCCTGTCGAGGGAGATGATCACCGCGCAAGTCTAGCAGACGATGCAAGAGGCCCCGGCTCCGTGCCGAGGCCTCGTTGTGCGTATGGTGGGCGATGTTGGATTTGAACCAACGACCTCTTCCGTGTGAAGGAAGCGCTCTCCCCCTGAGCCAATCGCCCGTATCGGCCGCAAGGCGGCGAGGGATATTCTAGCGTGCCGCCTACGCCTCCGTAACCCCCGGCTCGCCGTACCCGTCCGGGTGCTGCGAGTGCCAGCGCCAGGCGTCTTGGATCATCGCAACCAGGTCCGGTCTCTTCGGCGACCAGCCGAGCAACGAGCGTGCCCGCTCGGCTGACGCCACCAACGCGGCGGGGTCGCCCTCACGACGAGGTCCGAAGACGATATCCACGTCTGCTCCGGTCGCTTCCACGCAGGCGCGCACGACCTCCAGATTGGTGAAACCGTTCGCGTTCCCCAGATTGAAGACGGTCGTGCTGAACTCCCGCTCCGCTGGCGACTCGGCGTCAGTCCCCCCCGCAGTCGCAGACACCGACGGCCCTTCGGCGAGCCGCTCCAACGCTATCCGGTGGGCGAGCGCTAGGTCGCAGACGTGGATGTAGTCCCTCGCGCACGTCCCGTCCCGCGTCGGGTAGTCCGACCCGAAGACCTCGAACCGGCGCTCGCCCGACGCGATGGAGCGAAGAATCCTCGGGACGATATGCGTCTCGGGATCGTGCGCCTCTCCAAGGGAGCCGTCCGGCCACGCTCCAGCGACATTGAAGTAGCGCAGCCGGATAGACCGCAGGTCATACGCCCGCGCATACCAGTCGAGACATTGCTCGAACATGAGCTTGCTCGCGCCGTAGGCGTTCACTGGGGCAAGCCGCGCGTCCTCGGGGATCGGGATGCTCTCAGGCTCGCCGTAGACCGCGGCCGTCGAGGAGAACACCAGCATGTCGACGCCGTGCCGCAGCATCGAATCAAGCATGACGAGAGGCGCAGCGACATTGCCCCGGAAGTAGCGCGCCGGGTTCGCCTGCGACTCGGCCACCTCGATGTAGCCGGCGCAGTGCAGTACGGCCTCGCAGTCGCGCAAGGCCACATCGAGCACGGCCGAATCCCCCACCGAGCCCTCGAAGAAGCTCGCCCGGGGATCGACGGCCGCACCGTGCCCGCGCTCCAGAGTGTCGAGAACGACCACCTCGTGACCCGCATCGAGTAGATCGCGCACGCTGATCGACCCGATGTAGCCCGCCCCGCCCGTTACGAGGACCTTCACGGCGAGCCCGATCCTCGCGAGGCGGTTGACAACGGAGCGCTCACCTGCCGAGATACCTCAGAACGCCCGCGGTGATGCCTGCCGCGACCTTGTCCTGGTACCTCGGGCTCGTGAGAAGGCGGTCCTCCACCGGATTCGAGAGATACCCGCATTCGACGAGGATCGACGGGGCCTTGCACCAGTTGAAGCCCGTGACGTCGGTCCGCGCGTGCGTCCCGTCGTTCACGGCGGAGGTCGATGCCAGTACCGCACGTTGGACGAGCGTCGCGGCGCGTCGGCTCTTGGTCGCCGTGGACTTGGTCCAAGCGGTCACGCCGGGATAGAGCGTGCTCACGCCTGCTTTGCGCGCGTCGGCGCTCCCGTTCGCGTGGATGCGGAGGAACAGGGACGCTCGAACCCGGTTGGCGATCTGCGCGCGCTGCGCGTTGGACAGGTTCACGTCGTTGGTGGTTCGGGTCATGACGACCTTGATGCCTGACTTCTGAAGCCGCGCCCGGACGTTCATGGCGATCTGCAGCGCGACCTCGTACTCGGGCACCCGCGTCTTGACCCCCGTTGCCCCGCCCGTCACCTTCGGCTTCAGCGTCTTTGACCCGGGTCCGATCGGCTCCTTCGCCATGTTTGAATGCGACTGATGTCCCGGGTCGATACAGACCACCAGCGTCGGGAGCGCCTTCGTCTTGGCAGCCGATGCAGTCTTCGTTGCCGGCTTTGGTGCGGCCCCAGACTCGAGCACGAGGTTCACTGCCGAACCAGCCACCACGATGCTGCCTGCCTCAGGCTGCTGTGAAGCGACAGAGGCGTCGCCCGTGGCTGACTGGCACTCCGTGTCGAGGTCGGCGGCCGTGAGCAGCATACGCGCGTCGGCGAGCGTGCGGCCGACGACGCTCGGCACCTCGACGGGCGTCGCGTCCGTCGACGCTGGCGTGGGGGCGTAGGAGAGATAGTCTTCCCCCTCCAGGCCTTCGGGAGCCTTCGTCGTCCTGCTCGATCGGGTTGCCCCGGTCGGCGCGACGCTCTCGGCAACGCGGGACGCGGCGCGCTCTGTTGCGTGTTGCTCGGACTGCGCCGGCCCTACTCGCTCGCTCCCCGGCCTGCCGATCATCGCTCCGGCAACGATGACTGCGATGAAGGCACACAGTGGCACGCCCACCAGCAGAACGCGCCTGCGCTGCAGCCTCGCCCTGGCACGTCGTTCGACCCTCGACGGCGACATATCACCCTTCAGCTGGTGGGCCCGGCAGGACTCGAACCTGCAACCAAGGGATTATGAGTCCCCTGCTCCGCCATTGAGCTACGGGCCCGTCCTGAACGTCACGTCATCGGCACACCGCTTCATTGTAGCGGTTGTCACTTCGGCGTCTTGTCGCTCGGTATTGCGTCGGCTGGACACCAACTTGACGCCTCTCCCGAATGACGTCATACCGCGCTCGTTGCCAAGCTCAGACGCCCTCCGTATACTTGCGTGGCGCCTGCGCCAACGGGCGGGATTCCTCGGTAGCTCAATTGGCAGAGCATCCGGCTGTTAACCGGAGGGTTGTAGGTTCGAGTCCTACCCGGGGAGCCAGAACAACACACGGCCTCCCGCTTCCGGGAGGCCGTTTCTATCTCGTCCGAGGCGCGGTGCGAACGCCGCGAATGCTCCTACTCGAGGTAGTCCCTCAGCTTGCTGGAGCGCGACGGGTGTCTCAGCTTGCAGAGCGTCTTGCTCTCGATCTGCCGGATCCGCTCGCGCGTCACTCCGAACTCCCTGCCCACTTCCTCCAACGTTCGCGGGTGCCCGTCCGTGAGCCCGAAGCGCAACTCGATGACCTTTCGCTCCCGCTCCGAGAGACCGTCCAGCACCTTGGACAGCTGCTCCTGCAGCATCGAGAAGCTCGCCGCCTCGGGCGGCACGATCGCCTCGGCGTCCTCGATGAAGTCGCCGAGCTGTGAGTCCTCTTCTTCCCCGATGGGGGTCTCGAGCGAGACCGGCTCTTGTGAGATCTTGAGGATCTCTCGGACCCGCTCGGCGGACATCTCCATCTTTTCGCCGATCTCCTCGGGTGTCGGCTCTCGACCGAGTTCTTGGAGAAGCTGCCGTTGCACGCGGATGAGCTTGTT
>CAYWCB010000089.1:0-7809 GCA_964456615.1 uncultured Eubacteriales bacterium
TTGATCGTGCTCGTCGACCTTGCGCTCGATCAGGCCCGCCTTCTCCATCTTCTGAAGCATCACCGTTGCCGTCGGGCGGGAGATGTGCAGGAGCTCCGCCAAGTCCCGCTGGGTGATCCCTTCGTGAGTCGAGAGGGCCTTCACGCAGAAGGCCTGCGCTGGGTGGGCACCGTGTTCCGCGAGCTGTCGCATCATGAGCTGGCGGTGCGCGTGCATCGCCCGGCCGAACGCCGCGAACGCGGCGTGGGCCGGGGAGCGTTCGGGCGCGTCGCGATCGTGGCCTCGCGCAGGACAGGTCATGGGTTCCTCCGCGGACTCTGGGGCTACATGGCAGCGCCGACGCGATCGGGCACGTCGACGGTGAGCAAGCGAACGGTTAGTAAGGTAACCACTTTGAGCGGAGATGTCGAGAGCGACCCTCAGGACTCACCCCCGCGCGGTTCCGCCGCGCAGGCCCTACCTCGCCCGACCTACCTGGCCAGCGGACGGATTCTCAGAGCGGACCACTTCTCGTCGATCGCGACGTTCGCCACGAGCGCCAGACCGACCGTCTGGGCGAACCTCCACACGGTGTCGCGGCTGATGTCGTAGCCGGCGGCCTTCGAGCCCTTGGGGTACGCGAGCCACGCGAGTGTCTTTTCGCCGATAGCCGGGCCCAGAGCCCTGAGCCGCTCTTCCGCTTCGGCTTGGGAGGTGGCGAAGTCAAGGACGAAGTCCGCCCCCTCGGGCCGCTGTACGACGGTGACTTCCGCCGGCACGCCAAGAGCCCCTTCGAGCTCGGCCGGGACGTGCAGCAGTGCTGCCGTCATGCCCGGCTTCAGGCGCATCTTCTCGGCAGGCGACTTGTCGGCCATTCGAATCTCCTCCGTCTCGAGCGCGTGTCCGGTTGGTGAGCGTTGGCTCGGTGCTCACGGACAGTGCGCCGGCGGACTCCGGAGGCCGCCGGCGTCGGAGACGGCTGGTCGAGGGCTACACGACCCGCCGAAGGAAGTCGAGGGTCAGACGTTCGACCTCCTCCAGGACCCCGGGCTCTTCGAACAAGTGGGTGGCTCCCGGGATGATCGCGAGCTCTGCTCGGGCGCCCATCCGTGCCTGCGCCCGCTCGTTGAAGTCGATCACGTTCGTGTCCTCTCCACCAACGATGAGCAGCACGGGCACTTGGACGAGAGGAAGGGCGTCGCCCGCGAGGTCGGGACGTCCGCCGCGAGAGACGACAGCCACCACCACCTCCGGCAGCTCGGTGGCGGCTTCCAGTGCGGCGGCTGCGCCGGTACTCGCGCCGAACAGCGCGATCGAGCGTCCGGCACACTCGGATCGAGCACACGTCCATTCGATAGCGGCGACGAGGCGGCGCGTGAGCAGGTCGATGTCGAAGCGGTTGTCGTAGGTGAGGTCCTCCCCGGGGGTGAGCAGGTCGAAGAGCAGCGTTCCGAACTCGCCGGTGGAGCGCAGGTACTCGGCGACTCGCGTGTTGCGTGGGCTGAGTCTGCTCGAGCCCGTACCGTGCGCGAAGACCACAAGGCCTCGCGCTCCGGCCGGCACCTCGAGATCCGCCTCGAGTCCGACACCCGTGGGAAGCGGGATCCGCTCTGTGCTCATGACGCCGACGCCTCCTCGGTGTATGCGACGCCTCAGCCATGTCGCCGCGTGCGCCGCGCACGCGTCGCACATGTTCTCTACCCGTATGAGGCGGTTGCAGGTGACTCGCGGGCCCAGCTTGTACCCGGCATGTTGTGGACGTCGCCCGAGTCGCGTCCGTGATCGATTCCGCTTCGCGGCGGTCCGGTCCCTGCCTGCCGCGTCCGCTCGGTACAATCGGATGGACCACAGCGACGAGGAGGAGCCAGGACCGTGTCATCCCAGCGCGTTGAAGAACATCTGCGAGCGCTCACGCGCCATGCCGACCGTCACGTCGGGGGCAAGGGCAATCTGGAGGCGAACGCGTACTTCGCCGAGTGCGCCTCTGCGGCTGGGTGGGAGGTCACGCGACACGGCTTCGACTGCCTTGAGTGGGCGTACGGCGCGGCCCGGCTTGTGGTGGACAAGGACGAATTCGAGCTGCACGTGGGGCCGTACTCGCCATCCGCGCGACTGAGCGCACCCCTTTGCGCCGTCTCCAGGGTCGAGGATCTCGAGTCGGAGGACGCTCGCAGGGCGATCGTGCTCCTCCACGGCGAGGTCGCGGCGCACCAGTACATGCCGAAGAACTTCCCGTTCTACAACCCCGAGAGCCACCAGCGCGTGCACCGCGCGCTCGAGATGTTCGCCCCGGCCGCTGTGATCGCCGCGACCGGCGTCGACCCGGAGATGGTTGGCAGTCAGTATCCCTTCCCGCTCTTCGAGGACGGCGACCTGCTCGTCCCCTCGGCATACCTGACCGAAGCCGAGGGCGAGCGGCTCCTCGAACACGAAGGCAAGGACGCGTCTTTGCTGATCGAGTCAAAGCGCATCCGTGCATACGGGGAGCAGGTCGTGGCTGTCAAGCCGGGAAGCGGTCCCGGCCGCATCGTGGTCTCGGCGCACATCGACAGCAGGAAGGACTCGCCGGGTGCGCTGGACAACGCGAGTGGCGTTGCGGTGCTGCTCTGCCTCGCGGAGCTCATCGGCGAGTCCTCGGCCGGGGTGACGGTCGAGCTGGTTCCTTTCAACGGCGAGGACAACTACGCGGCGCCCGGCCAGAAGGCCTGGCTCGGCGCGAACGAAGGGCGCCTCGGCGACATCGTGCTCTGCATCAACATCGACGATGCGGGCATGAAGGGCTGGGGTACGGAGGTCTCGTTCTACGGGTGCTCCGAGGAACTGAAGGCGACCGTGCTCGGAGTCCTCGACGACCGGCCGCAGTTCGCCGAAGGGCCTGAGTGGTTCCAGGGTGATCATGCGGTCTTCGCCATGAACGGCGTGCCGGCCGTCGCGATAGCCACCGCCGGAATGCACGAGTTCATGGCGAGCTACGCGCACACCGAGCGCGACTCTCTCGATCTCGCGGACCCCGACACGATCGCCGACATCGCGCGCTTCGTGGGCGCGGTGATCGACGCCGTCGGCGCAGACTCAGGGGTCCGGAGCCGGCGTCTCGGCCGGGACTGCTCCTAGCCGGCAGCGACGATGCGGACGGTATTCATCGACGCCGACGCGTGCCCCGTCACCCGGGACGCCGTGGCCGTCAGCCGCCGGCACCGCGTCCCAGTGATCATCGTGGGCAACGAGACACAGAATCTGGCTCGGTTCGCCGATCGTCCGGGAATCGAGACGATGCAGGTCGCTGCGGGCAGGGACGCGGCGGACTTCGCGATCGTGGAGCGACTGGATGCCGGTGACGTCGTGGTCACGCAAGACCTCGGACTTGCGGCAATGGCACTGGGACGCGGAGCGGCGGCCGTTAGCCCTCGCGGGCGTGTTCACACGTCGGCGACCATCGACATGGAACTCGCGGTCCGACACGCAGAGCAGCGCCACCGTCGCGCGGGCGGAAGAACACGCGGCCCCTCGGTGATGGAGGACGACGACCGGGAGCGCTTCCGTCGCGCCCTCGAAGGGCTGCTCTCGGAATCCGGTGATTCTCGGACCTGATCCACCTCGGGCGGGCGAGTCACGTCTCTTCTGCGCGCGACGTCGGCCGCGTGTTTGACCGCACGCGGCCGTCTGTCACTCTATGAGACGCGCGACCGAAGGAGCCCACGTGCGCCGGCTGCTCCATTTCATCAACGAGGTGAACCTCGGATGGCTCATCGCCGCCATCTTCGGCACGGTGGCGCTCTTCGGGGTCGGCTATTGGGCGCTCGCCCACACGGGACCCGGGTACCTCGTCTTCACGTACGATCCGCAGGCGGTACCCGGCCTCGGCGATGCCTTGTACTTCTCGATCGTGACGATCTCATCGCTCGGCTACGGCGACATCCGCCCGATAGGGCCCGCGCGCGTGCTCGTGAGCCTCGAGGTGATCGTCGGCCTGGCATTCCTCGGCCTGCTCGTGGCCAAGATCTCGTCGGTCAAGCAGGACTACATCCTTCGCCGCATGTACGGCGACCTCGTGGACGACAAGCTTGAGAAGTTCGTTCACGAGCTCGAAGAGCAGCGAGCGCTCTATCGCACGACCTCCCAGCTGCTCCTCGAAGGGGAGATCGACCCGGATCTCACGACGACGTTCCGACGCGATACCCCCGGCGTGACCTTCTTCAGCGGATACCGCCTGATGCTCTCCGACGTGACGGATCTCATGGTGTACGAGGCGGGCAACGGCGCGCTTTTCGGCGAGGTCGACGACAGCAGGATTGAGGCGATCTATGACTCGGTTCGCGGCGTCCTGCGGCGGACGACGCTCCTGTGGGAGACCGATCGGCGCGCCGCCTGCAATCTCGTCCTCTGCGGAAACGGCACCGAGGTCGAGCACATCTGCGAACTCGCCGAGCGACTCGCGAACCTCGGCAAAAAGATGTCGCGGAACGCCGACATCGTCTCTATCTGCGAGGCGATCCTCGACCTCAGCCAACGGACCCGCACCACCATCCTTCCGAATCTCTAGGCGGTGTTTCGCCGCGCGTCGGCGGACTGGGTGCTATTGGTATACTCCCTGTTCGTATGCTCCCTGCTCGTTGTCCGCAGACCTTGCCGGTCCGGTTGGGGAATCGAATCGCCATGGCTGAGAAGAAGCGCAGGATCGCACGGCACCCCAAAGAGATCGGAGGCGCCCCGCTTCCGATGACGCACGAGGACTCCCGCGTCGAGTGGTGGGACGACTGGGCCACGCATTCGTACGCACGGGCGATCTTCTATCTGGACAAGGCGCGGCGGTGCTACATGGATGCGCACCTGAAGCCCTACGGGATCTCCTCGGCTCACGTGCACGTGCTCACGTACCTGTGGGAGGGGCATGACGGGGACACGCAGAGCGTCATCGCCGACGTGATCGGCGTCGACCCCGCCACGGTGACGCGCGTCGCCCAGAGGCTCGAGGAGCAGGGCCTGATCGAGCGCACGGTGTCCGGTCGCGACAGCCGGGCGCTGCACTTGAGTCTCACCGACGCCGGCTGGGTCCTCGCCGAGCCCGTCAAGGCGATCTCGTCCGGCTGGACCGAGCAGGTCACGGAACACCTCACCCCTCAGCGCCGGGAGGAGATCCTGCAGGCACTGCAACGCATGGCCGTGCGTGCGCAGGACGCATGCTCGAGCGTGAAGGTCGCGCGCGACCCGGGCGTCTGACGCACCGGCCAGACCGACGGAGGCTTGCCTGCTCCTACTCGGGTGGTACCGAGGGCCGGCGAGTCGCGCATTTCGGTCGGCCACCGCCCAATCCCCGGGCAGACGTGGTCCGCTGCGTGACCTTACAGGGACGCACACACGTGCGTCGAACTAGACTGTGATCGGCGCCACGTCGCCGAGCGCCCGGTACTGCTGGACCCGGTACCGCTGGACCCGGTACTGCTGGAGGGGAAGTCATGGGCTTCATCGAGTTCAACGTGTGGCTGGACACCGTCTTCGTCATCATGTGGGTCGCCGTCGTTCTCTTCCTCGGGTTCCATTTCCTTCTGTTCATCACCACGGGAAGATTCAGGAAGTCGTTCGTCGAAGGACACTGGCCGGAGCACGACTCTCGGCCGCCGGCACTGCCCAAGGTCCTGCATTTCACGCACATGGTGTCGATGATCTTCCTGGGCATCACCGGCATGTACCTCCGCTTCCCGTTCTTCAGCGGTGGACGCGTCTACATGCGCTACACGCACTACGTGTTCATGATCATCGTGACTGTCGTGCTCGTGTGGCGGGTGCTCTACGCGTTCTTCTCCAAGACGAACGCCGACTGGCGGGAGTTCGCCATCACCAAGAAGGACATCGCTTCTGCCATCGGCGTGCTCAAGTACTACGGCTACATGAGCAACGAGAAGCCGCACGTCGCGAAGTACAACGTCTTGCAGAAGATGTCGTACAACCTGTTCCTGTACATGATGGTCGCCCAGGCGATCACAGGCTTCGCTCTCGTCGCGAACCCGATCGCCTTCGGCATCAGTCCCCGCGACGCGATAGTGGGCTGGTGGCTTGGCGCCCTCGCCGGCAGCACGGACCTCGCGGGGTGGGGCGTGAGGACCGTTCACTATATCCTGAACTGGCTCTTCATCATCATGACCACGGTGCACTTCTACCTCGCTTTGACCGTCGACGTTCCCTGCATGCTCGACTTCTTCGGGCTGAAGGAGTTGCCGGTGAATCCGAACGCGCATCACGGTCACGAGGAGGTAGCCCCGGAACCGGCCCCGGTGCCTCAGACCGCCGGCTTCTAGGCGGGACACCTGGATTCGCAGCGCGACCCCGCCCGAGAGCGGGGTCGCTTGCATTGATGGGCCGTCGCGGCCGGTGGAGGCGGAGCGCCGCCGCGTTGCACGAGCGCTAGCAGCAGAGGTGAACGGATGTCCGGAGAGCTGGTCGTTTCCGCGGTTATGATCACGCTCGCGCTCGTGTTCTACTCCTTGGGCGTGTGGGCCGAGAGGATCGGCAGGTACCTGAGGCCTTGGCATGTGGCGATGTTCTGGGTCGGACTCGTCTTCGACGTGGCCGGCACCTATGCGATGGGTCTCATGACCGATGAGATCGACTGGTTCGACTTCCACACCATCACGGGCCAGCTGGCCATCTGGCTCATGTTCGGACACGCGCTATGGGCGACGTGGGTGGTCGTGAAGGGAAGCGAACGGGCGCGTTGCGGCTTCCATCGCTACAGCCTCGTCGTGTGGCTGGTATGGCTCGCACCGTACTTCGGTGGCATGTTGGCCGGGATGTCCCAGCTGTAGGACCCGCCCGGCAGTGTGATGCGCGCTATCCCGCCGAACGTATCTGGCGCCCGGCGTTCGCTACGTGCGCTTCGCAGACGTACTGAGCGAGCCCGGGCCGCATGTCCTCGTACGTCCTGGTGAAGCGCGGGTCGGCGACGTACATCCTGCCGAGGTTCGCGTGCATCTCGGGCGAGCACTCGTAGAACCAGATGCTGATCTGCTGTCGATGGCGCTCGACGATGTCGAGCACTTCCGGATTGGTAGGCGGAAGGCCCCGATCGAACGCGGCCACGAGATGGTTGCCGATCTCCTCGCTCTCGGCCTTGAACCGCTTCCAGTCATCCTTGGTGTAGCGGGTGGTGCGCCGCGCGGACTCCTTGTATGCGTCCGTATCCCCCCAGCACTCCTTGACCTCTGCCTCGTACTGGGCGGGGTCGAAGTCGCCGAAGACCCCGAACAGCTCGTCCTTGTCCATCTGCGTGCCTTTCTCGAGAGAATCGATCGTCGCATCGATCACCTGCAAGAGCGCCGCGGCTCGTTCCGCATTCCGGGCGAGCAGAGTGCGCTGGGTCCGCAGGGCGATCGCGCGGTCGAAGGCCCGGTCGAGCATGAGCCGACGGATTTCGGCGAGCGGGAAGCCCAGCTCCCGGTAGAACAGGATCTGCTGGAGCCGCTCGAGATCCCCAGCGGCGTAGAGTCGGTAGCCTGCGCTACTACGATGCGACGGGACGAGCAGCCCGATCTCGTCGTAGTGGTGGAGCGTCCGCACGCTCACGCGCGCGAGCGCCGCGACCTCTCCAACGCCGCTGAGCCCGGGCTCCGGGTCCTGTCGCACATCGGACATCGGTTCACCTCCGCACCACAGCGTAGACCCTCACGTTGCGTGAGAGTCAAGCGAAGACGCGCGCTACCGCGCGGCGTAGCGGTCCGGGTCGGGCCCGATGCGTTGTGCGGTGTCGAGGGCGTCGATCGTCGCCATCTGTTCGGCGGAGAGCTCGAAGCCGAAGACGTCGGCGTTCTCGCGGATGCGGTCGAGATGGACGGA
>CAYWCB010000090.1:0-7803 GCA_964456615.1 uncultured Eubacteriales bacterium
GGCCGAAGGAATGCCCTTGCCCACTTCCTCGGCGTGGTTCGGTCCGGACAGGCAGGCGAGGCGCGAACGGTTCCCGAGCACGTCTTCGAGCACCTCGGTCATGAGCATGAGCGTCTCGTTCTCGACACCCTTCGAGAGCACGACGACCGGGGCGTCTGAAGGCAACGAGGGTCGCATCGCTTCGGCGGTGGCGCGCACGCCCACGCTCGGGGTGACCACGACGACCGCCTCCGCGTCGGCGATGGCCTCCGTGATGTGGTCGGTGGCCGTGACCGTGTCCGGGAGCACGATATCGCGCATGTAGACGGGGTTCTGGTGGTTGCTTCGGATGCCCTCGGCGATCTCGGGTTCGCGCGCCCACATGCGGACCTGATGACCCTTCCCGCCGAGGAGCCACGAGGCCGACGTGCCCCAGGAACCCGCACCGATGACCGAGATGCGCACCCTACGCCCCGTCTCCCCGTCGTCGCGCCCGCGCGCGCTCGGCGGCCTCGCGCGCCCGCTGACCGGCATGGCCGATGTCTATCTTAGACTCTTCGCCCCGAATGAGGCGCCGGATGTTCGACTCGTGGCGCCAGATGACGAAGGCAGAGGCAGCAAATGCAAACACGACAGTCGGCAGGCGATCGCCGTAGAGCCACAGCACGAGGATCGGGAACTCGAGCGCGATCGTGATGGAACCGACTGACACGATGCGGATGAGCCCGACCACCACTACGAACGTCACGATCAGGATGGGCCACGCTTTCGGCGTGAGCACCAGGAGCGCTCCGGCGGCCACCGCGATGCTCTTGCCGCCACGGAAGCGGATGTAGGGCGAATACGAATGCCCCAGCATGGCGGCGATCGTCGCCGCCACGAGTACCCACTCGTGCAGGACCGCGTACGTGTCGGGCGGAACGAGGAGCCAGGCAAGCCCGACCGCCGCAAAGCCCTTCGCGACATCGAGTACGGCGACCGCGAGGGCCGCTCTCGTTCCCAGGACCCGGAAGACGTTCGTCGCACCGAGGTTGCCCGAACCTTCCTTGCGCAGGTCAACCCCGTAGAAGCGCAGCCCGATGATCAGCGACCACGGGATCGCCCCGATGAGGAACGCCTCGGCGACCGAAGCCGCGGCAAGGAACAGATCGAGCGCCTGTTGTGATGTGAGCGACACGCTCCCTCAGTCCTTACTTCGGAACTTGAGGACGATCGGCGTGCCGGTGAAGTCGAACGCCTCTCGCATGCGGTTCTCGAGGTAGCGGCAGAAGTTGTCGTCGACGAGCTGCGGGTGGTTCGCGAAGAACGTGAAGCCCGGCGGGGCGGTTCGCGTCTGGGTCACGTATCGGAGCCTGAGCGTCTTGTTTTTGCTCGTGACCGTGTGGCCGAACTCGCGCAGCTCGGTGAGCAGCTTGTTCAGTGTGCTCGTGGGGATCTCGCGCATGTAGTTCTCGAACGCCTCCTCGACCGCGTCGAAGATGCGTCCCACTCCCCTGCCCGTGAGCGCGCTGATGCGCAACACGGGCGCGTACCCTACGAATGCCAGCCGGTCGCCCACGCGCTCCACAAGCTCGTCTTTCGCGTCCTGGCTCTCCATCGCGTCCCACTTGTTGAGCAGGACGATGAGCGCGCACCCTCGCTCCTCCGCGAATCGGGCGACACGCTGGTCCTGGTCGGTCAGGCCGATCAGGGAGTCGATGATGAGCAGAGCCACGTGCGCGCGGTCGATCGCCCGCATCGCACGCACGAAACCGTAGTACTCGACGTCCTCCTCGATCCTCGCGGCACGTCGGAGTCCCGCTGTGTCCACGAGCCGATACGTCCGGTCGTCCCGTTTGACGAGGGTGTCTATGGCATCACGCGTGGTGCCCGGAACCTCGCTCACGATGGCGCGCTCGGCGCCAGCGAGCCGGTTGAGGAGCGAGGACTTGCCCGCGTTCGGCCGGCCGATGATCGCCACATCGATGACGTCTGCCTGCAACTCGGGCTCGACCTCGGGTAGTACCGCGACGATTTCGTCCAGCAGGTCGCCGGTCCCGTGGCCGTGCGTCGCCGAGACCGGCCACGGCTGGCCGAGGCCCAGCTTCCAGAACTCGAACGTCTCGTCCTCGCGACCCGGGGTGTCGATCTTGTTGACCGCGAGGAACACGGGACGATCCGCGCGCTTTAGCATCCGGGCCACCGCTTCGTCCTCGGACGTGAGACCGGTCTTGCCGTCGACGAGGAAGACGATCGCGTCGGCCTCCTGCGTGGCTATGACGGCCTGCGTCCTGATCGACGTCTGGAACTCGTCGATCGAGCCGGTCTCGATGCCGCCCGTGTCGATGAGCAGGAAGTCCTTGCCGTTCCAGTCCGCGCGATGGTACGAGCGGTCGCGCGTGACGCCCCTCTCCTCGTGCACGATGGCCTCGGACGCCTGGGCGATCCGGTTCACGAACGTCGACTTGCCGACGTTGGGCCGGCCGACGACGGCGACGATGGGCAGCGCCACGCCCCTCACCTGCTCTTGAGTCGAGGCGTTGGCGGGTGCTCGATCGCGCTTCGAAGACCTTCGACGAGCCCTGCGGCATCCGAGGAGACGAGACGGACATCGTGCCCCGTGAGCGGGCCGAGGTCGGCGGCCGGGACGTCGTCGAGCGTGAGTCCTTCGGGATTGGCGACGACATCCGGGAGCAGGTAGGCGCCGGGACTGTGGTCGGCTCGTATCGCTGCGCTCACGCCGGACTCGGCGAGCAGCCCGGTGACCGAGACATTCCCTCCGAACAGGTGATTCGGCACCGCCAGGACGCGGAGGACGTCGTCATACCCAAGGTCGGACACGAGGGACTCGAGCATGGGTGCGAAGAGCGTCCCAGTGAGCAGGGTCACGCGCCGGGCTTCCTCGTCGAGGCCGCGGCTCGTCGAGCGCCACTGTCCGACCCGCTCCTCGAGCTCCTCTGCGCGGGCCGCGAGGCCGTCGACGAACGCGCGCACGAGCCCGATGCCGTTCTCGTACTGGGGGTACCCGTCATAGGTGCTGGCCGACGGAATCGGCTTGCGCGCGTTCAGGTAGAACTCGTCGGCTGCGTGCACCCATGAGATACCGTCCCGCCGTCGGAACGCCGCGCGCCAGGGCTCGATCTGCTCGACGACGGCGGCTGCGTCCCGGCAGTTCTCATACGAACGGTCGAAGCGGCTTTGGTGTTTCGTGTAGCCGAGAGGCACGACGCCGACGGAGCGCACCCCGTCGCGCATCGCGAGCCACGTGAGCGTCTGTTCAAGGCGGGACGCGTCGTTCTCGCCGGGCACGAGCACGATCTGGACGTGCAGGTCTATCCCGAGTTCCACGAGCTGGTCGAAGCGCATGAGCGCGATGTCGTCCCGCGCGCAGATGATGTGTTTGCGCACGACAGGATCGACCGAGTGCAGCGAGACGTACAACGGCGCGAGCCGCTGTTCGTCGATGCGTTCCATGTCGTCGTCGGTAAGATTGGTGAGCGTGATGAAGTTGCCCTGCAGGAACGACAGGCGGTAGTCGTCGTCCCGGACGTAGAGCGGGCGGCGGAGGCCCTTCGGCAGTTGATCCACGAAGCAGAACGGGCACTTGTTCTGGCACGTCTTGACGCCGTCGAACACGACATGCTCGAACTCGATGCCCCAGCTCTCACCTGGAGCCCTCCCGAGGACAACCGTTCGCTCGTGACCGAGGGGATCTCGCACGAGCAGTGAGACCGCGGCATCGTCCGCGTACCAGCGCCAGTCGATGACGTCCCGCAAGACGACGTCGTTGGCGGCGAGTATGGCGTCCTTCGGTTTGACTCCGCCGGTAGATGCGGGGCTCTGGTGGTCGACCGCCGCGATCACGGCCACGGGCTGCTTGTGTGCCTTCGACGGCGTCGGGGCCGCGCCGCCCGGCAGCAGGGCGCGGTACAGGTCGTCGTAGTGGCCCTTGTCCGGCATGCCCCTAGCCCATCCTCTCGACAGCAGCGACGACGCCCGCCACCTGGGCGTCAGGCGTCGACGCGCCGGCCGTCACGCCGACGGACTCGGCGTCGGCGCACCACACGGGATCGAGCTCGCTTGCAGTCTCGACGTGATGCGTGCGGGGATTCACGGCCGTGCAGATCTCGGCGAGACGCGTCGTGTTGCCGGAGTTGTGCCCGCCGACTACCACCATGACATCGACCGTGCGGGCGAGCTCCTCGGCGGAGAGCTGCCGTTTCGCGGTCGCACCACAGATGGTGTTGCACACCCGCAGCTCGCTCACGCGCGGCAGGAGCGCGGTGACGATCTCAGCGAGGCGCGCGAGGGACTGAGTAGTCTGCACGACCACGCCGATCTTGCGAGAGGGCAACCGCTCCGGCAGGTCCTCCGGCCGTTGCACGATCAGAGCGCTGCCTCCCGCGTGCGCCATGATGCCCTCGACCTCGGGATGTTCCTCCTCGCCGACGATGACGACGGACAGCCCCTGCTCGGCGAGCTCGCGCGCGCACGTGTGCGCCGCCGAGACGAACGGGCACGTCGCGTCAACCACGTCGAGGCCCTTCTCTTCGGCTGCCGCGATGATTGCCGGGTCGACGCCGTGCGAGCGGATGACGAGGATGCCGCCCTCGACCTCCTCGAGACACGCGGCCACCTCCACGCCCCTCTCCCGCAGCTCGGCGACCGCCTGCGGGTTGTGGATGAGCGGGCCGAGGGTGTGCACCTCGACCCCGCTGTCGGCGGCTTCCTGGGCGAGCTTGAGGGCGCGCTCAACGCCGTAGCACACGCCCGCGTGCCGGGCCATCTCGACGCGCACGTCACCCACCCCTCGCATCCCGGCGCGCGGCCGCGATGCGCCGCATGATCTCCGCGGTCATCGCCTCGACACGCTCCTTGCGCCCGCCCTCGGCGAAATCGCTCGGGTCCACAGGCTCATAGTAGTGGATGGTGACCTTGGGAAACCGCGGAAGTCGCCGACCGGGCGGCCAAGCGCGGTCGGTACCCGCTATCCCTACAGGCACGACCGGGGCATTCGCCCGCATGGCGATGAACGCTACCCCGCCGTGGCCCTCGCCGAGCTCGGCATCGGCGCCGTGATGACGCACGCGAGTGCCCTCAGGGAAGATGCCGACAAGATCGCCCTCCGAGAGGAGCTCCGTAGCCCGCGCGATCGCCGCGCGGTCAGGCTTGCCCCGTCTCACCGGGAATGCCCACAGCCGGGGCAGTCCCCACCCGAGAATCCCCTTCTGGAAGAGCTTCGACCTGGCCATGAAGTGGACGTGCCGGGGAGCGCCGCACCAGAGGAGTGTCGGGTCGAGGTACGAGACGTGGTTGCCCGCGATGATCGCTCCACCGTCGGGGATGTGCTCCTCGCCCACGAACGAGGTGTGGTAGAGCGCGAGCACTACTCTGCCGACCGTTGCCCTGACGGCGCGGGCGAAGGCGAAGCCGTCACTGCTCACGGGCCTGCGCCGTCCAGGTAGCGATACGGTCGACGACCTGGTCGATCGAGAGTCCCGTCGTGTCGAGCACGTGGGCGTCATCGGCCTTCGCGAGCGGCGACGCTTCACGGCTCGAGTCGATGTGGTCGCGCCTCTCGAGGGCCTCGAGGACCGATTCGCGGCCGAGGGTGTGACCTGTGGCTTCGTGGTCGATCTCTCGTCGACGTGCCCGTTCGGCTGCAGAGGCGGTGAGAAACACCTTCACCTCGGCGGCAGGGAAGACCACCGTGCCGATGTCGCGGCCCTCGACGACGATGTCGCGTCCGTGTCCCAGGCGCCGCTGCTGGGCGACCAGTGCTTCGCGAACGCGCGGGAGCTTCGCGACGGGGCTCACGGCATGATCCACGGCAGGCGTGCGAACGGCGGTGGTCACGTCCTCTCCCCCGATGAAGACGTGCGTGGTCAGCCCTGTATCCTCGTCGCGCGCGAACGTGATCTCCTCGTCGCGCGCGATCTCAGACACGCGGTCCTCGTCGTCGAGTTCCGTGCCCGTCTCGAGCGCGCGGTAGGCGACCGCGCGGTACATGGCGCCGGTGTCGAGGTACTCGAAGCCCAGGCGGGTCGCGATCGCCTTCGCGACCGTCGACTTGCCGGAGGCGGCCGGGCCGTCGATGGCGATGATCACGTAGAAGCGCTCCTCATCACGTCAACGGGACTGCCGGCAACGTGTGGTCCGGCGCAGTTCGCGGGGCGCCATTCTATCACTCCGCAACGGGCATCAAAGCCGAGGAACCAGGCCGGGTATCCAGGCCGCCCACGCGAGCAGCGCTCGAGCGTGGGCGGTGCGGTGTCCACGCGCGACGGGACGCCCCTAGTCCTCCTCCGAGCCGGCCAGCCGCGCTACGTCCCGGTTGAACGCCGGGTACGAGACGTCGACCGCCTCGAAGCGCTCGATCGTGACCGCCTCGCCGGCGACCAGGCCCGCCACCGCCCACGTCATTGCGAGGCGATGGTCACCCCGGCTGTGGAGGCGTGCTCCGGTCAACGGCGTCGGACCGCTCACCTCGAGCCAATCCGCTCCCGCTCGCACGCTTGCTCCGAGGGCCGCCAGCCCCTCGGCCACCGCAGACAGCCGGTCGGACTCCTTCACTCGCAACTCGCCCACGCCATCGAAGCGGGTGGTGCCGTTCGCCTGCGTAGCCGCAAGCGCAAGGATCGGGACCTCGTCCACGAGCGACGGGGCCTCGTCCGGGGTGATGTCCGTCGCGGTCAGACCTGAGGAGCCGCGCACCGTCAGGACCCCGACCGGCTCCTGACCGTAGGACCCCTCAGCGGTGTCCGGGTGGAGGGCGGTGGCGATGTCCCCGCCCATCCGCCACAGCACGCGCAGGAAGCCGGCCCGCGTGGGATTAAGAGCGACGTCCTGGACGAGGATCTCGCTTCCCGGAACGAGCAGTGCTGCGACCACGAGGAACGCAGCCGATGACGGGTCGCCGGGAACGGCGACGTCGTGCGCACGCGGCACGGCCGGTCCATCCACCCATGCGGACAGAGACCTCGCATCCGTGCCGACGGGCACCCCGAACGCCGGAAGCAGCCGCTCGGTGTGATCGCGACTCTGGCCCGGTTCGCTCACGAGCGTGCGACCGGCCGCCCTGAGACCCGCGAGCAGCAGGGCGGTCTTGACCTGGGCGGACGCGACGGGACTCGCGTACTCGATGGGACGAAGGAGCGCACCCTTCACCGTCACAGGGAGATGACCCTCGGTGGTGGCGAACGTCCCGCCCATCTCTTCGAGCGGATCGGTGACCCTCGCCATCGGGCGCTTCGAGAGCGACTCGTCCCCGACGAGCGTCGCTGAGATCGGCCATCCGGCGAGCGCGCCCAGGAGCATCCGTGCGGTCGTGCCGCTGTTCCCGCAGTCGATCGGCCCTTTTGGGCTCCGAGGACCCGCCTCGCCCCAGCCGCGGACCTCAAGGTCGAGACCGGACTCGTCAGTCGACAGCGTGCGTATCTGCGCCCCGAGCGCCTCCACAGCCGAGATCGTGGAGCGCACGTCGGCGCTGTCGAGGACCCCCGTCAGCCGCGACGTACCCTCCGCAAGTGCCGCGAAGAGCACGGACCTGTGCGAGAGAGACTTGTCCCCGGGGACCCGGATCGTCCCTTTGAGCGGGCTCGATGCGGGGCGCGGAACGAACTCCACTACGACACCCCTCCCGCCCGGTTGTCGAGCGGCTGGAGCCGCGGATGGTAGCCGCGGTCCTCGAGGTCGGTCACGACCGCGGCCATGTCGCCCTCGTCGGTCAGCACGAGCACGAGCACGGCGCTGTCCTCGGACTGGTGGTCGATCTCGATGCTCTCGATGTTGCAGCCCGCACGGCTGACCGCTGTCGTGACCTCGCTGATCACGCCGGGACGGTCG
>CAYWCB010000091.1:0-7641 GCA_964456615.1 uncultured Eubacteriales bacterium
GAGACCAAGGAGCCGATCAAGATCGGTGCGGTGGTCTCGATCACCGGCGACTACGCCGGTCTCGGCGAGCCCGAGAAGAACACGCTCGACATGGAGGTCAAGCGTATCAACGATGCAGGTGGCGTCAACGGTGCGCCGATCGAACTCATCATCGAGGACGATGCGACCGACGAGGCGAAGGCCGTCTCCGCGACGACCAAGCTCATCGACCAGGACGGGGTCGTGGCGCTCATCGGCGCGACCGGCACCGGGCAGACCATGGCGATGCGGGCTGAAGTCGACCGTGCCCAGGTGCCGCAGGTCTCGATGGCCGGCGGGACCGTCATCACGCAGCAGTTCAATCCGCTCGTGTTCCAGATGCCGTGGTCGAACACGATCGTCATCCCCTTCACGCTCGACTACATGAAGAAGCAGGGCATCACCAAGATCGGGCTGATCAGCGATTCCGGTGGCTTCGGCAAGGACGGCGCGGCCGTGGTGACCGAACAGGCACCGAAGTTCGGCATGACGATCGTCTCGGCGCAGACGTTCAACCCGCCGGACAAGGACATGCAGCCTCAGCTGACCAACATCAAGAAGGCGGGCGCGGATGGCATCCTTCTGGTCAGCGCGGGCGGGGCCGCGCAGACGGTGGCCAAGAACCGCAAGACCCTCGGCATCACCATCCCGCTGTACGGTACGCATGGCAACGCTCGCAAGGAGTTCATCGACGCCGAGGAGGGCTCGACCGAAGGCGTCCGCTTCGCGGCAGGCAAGATCCTCATCCCGGACACCTACGGAGCAGACAGCGACGAGTACAACGTCGCAACCGACTTCACGACGCGCTACGAAGAGCAGTTCGGGGCCGCCCCGAGCACCTTCGCCGGTCATGCGTACGACGCGCTGTACATCATCGTCGAGGCCGCCAAGCGCATCGAGGGCGAGGTCACACCGGTCGCCTTGCGGGATGAGATCGAGAAGACGAGCGGCTTCATCGGGATAGGCGGGACATTCACGTTCTCCGCGACGGACCACAACGGCCTGACCCAGAACGACATCGTCATGTACGAGATCAAGAACAACACATGGACGCTGGCCCCGTAGGGGGTCGCTGGACCTAGAGGGATCGACGGTGGCCCGGGGGCCTAGCGCCCCGGCCACCTCGGGAAAGAGAGAGTCTGCATGAGGGGTACGCCGGGCCGGACCCAGTGATCGCCTGCGACGCACATCACACGGGTTGACGCATGGACGAGGCGCTTGCGCAGTTCGTCATCGCGGGACTGAAGAACGGATCGATATACTCGCTGTTGGCGCTCGGGTTCACCATCGTCTTCGCATCGACGGGCGCGATCAACTTCGCCCAGGGCGAGTTCTACATGCTCGGCGGGATGCTCGGCGTGTGGTTCACGTCCCTTGGACTGCCGCTACCCGTCGCTGCACTCCTCGCCATCGTCGCGACAGCTCTGGTCGGTGTGCTCCTGGACGTGCTCGCCATCCGGCCACTGGGTGATGCGAACCCGCTGCGGATCATAATCATCACCATCGGGGCATCGCTCCTGCTCAGCCAGGTCGCGCTGCATCTCTTCGGACCCGACGAGCTTCCTCTCGCCCCGTTCTGGCGCGGTCCGTCACTTCGGTTCCTTGGGGCCGCCATCGAGCGGCAAACGGTGTGGATCTGGATGCTGACCGGCGCATCCGTTGTCGCGCTGGCGTTTCTGTACCGCAAGACGGCCTTCGGGCGTGCGATGAGGGCGACTGCGCTCCAGCGAGACGCCGCACGTCTGGCGGGCATCGACGTGCGCCTCATGGTCTCTGCCTCCTTCGGCTTGGCGGGTGCGCTCGGGGCCCTCGCCGGGCTCGTGGTCGCACCGCTCACACAGACGGTGTTCAGCGTGGGCCCGGGAGTCGGCGTGAAGGGTTTCGCCGCCGCGATCCTGGGCGGGCTCGGCAACCCCGTGGCAGCGGTCGGGGGCGGGCTCATACTCGGTGTGCTCGAATCACTGACCGCGGGCTACATCAACCCGACCTACAAGGACGCCGTAGCCCTCGTGGTGTTGCTCGTCGTGCTGTTCGTGCGTCCGCAAGGCCTCTTCGGCGCCTCGCACCGGGAGAAGTCATGATCGGCGGGTTCGGGTGGAGACGCGTCGTGGCCTCTTTCGCGGTACTTGCGGTCGCTTCGCTCCCCCTCGTCGTCACGGACCGCTTCCTGCTCAGGATCCTCACGTTCGTCGGGTTGAACGTGCTCGTGGTGGTCGGACTGGCCGTCCTTTTCGGATACGCGGGGCAGATATCCCTCGGCAACGCGGGCTTCATGGGAATCGGGGGGTACACGTGCGCGTACCTGACGGCGCGACTCGAGGTGAGCTGGCTTGTGGCGTTCGCCGCGGCGGGGCTGCTGTCGGCGCTCGGCGGAATGCTGCTGGCGTTGCCGAGTCTTAGACTCAAAGGCCACTACCTGGCGATGGCGACGCTTGGCTTCGGTGAGCTCGCGTTCCTCGCCTTCGTGGAAGCGGAAGCCATCACCGGCGGCGTGAACGGGTTCACGGGCATCCCTCTCCCGACGATGGGCTCGGTCGTGCTGCGGGAGCCCTCCGCGCTCTACTGGCTCGTTTGGATCGTCGTCGGCCTGGCCGTCCTCGTTTCGGCGAACGTCGTCTCGATGCGTCCCGGGCGCCTGATGCGGGCGCTCCACGGCAGCCTGCTGGGTTCCCAGGCGAGCGGTGTGGACGTGGTCGGCATCAAGATCGGGGCGTTCGTGATCTCGGCTCTGTTCGCGGGTCTGGCGGGCGCGCTCTACGCCTCTGTCGTCGGCTTCATCTCGCCGTCGGTCTTCACGCTCCACGCGTCGGTGGTCTTCGTCGCCATGGCGGTCATAGGCGGATCGACGTCGCTGACCGGACCGATCGTGGCCACGGCCCTTCTCACGTTGCTTCAGTACCTCGACGCGCTCTTGCCGGGGATTTCCCACGAGACCGCACAGCTCGTGCAGTCCTATCGGGCAGACATCTACGGGCTTGCGATCATCCTCGTGGTGATGTTCGCGCCCGGTGGGGTGGGGGCACTGCTGAGAGAGCGGCCGAAGGTAGGGCGGACGCCGTGACGCTGCTTGCGGTCAGAGGCGTGACGAAGCGCTTCGGTGGGCTGACGGCCGTGGACGACGTGACGTTCGACGTTCACGAAGGCGCCATCAAGGCCCTCATCGGGCCGAACGGGGCGGGGAAGTCGACGCTGTTCAACGCGCTGACTGGCTTCGATCGACCCAATGCGGGCTCGGTCCTCTTCGACGGCAGGCAACTCGTGGGGCGCCGTCCGCGCGAGATTGTGAGGGCGGGCCTGTCGCGAACCTTCCAGAACACGCAGCTGTTCGACGAGATGACCGCCCTCGAGAACGTGATGGTCGGCGTGCAGGGCTCTCGCAGGATCGGATTCCTATCGGCGGCCGTTCGTGCCCCGCGCGAGATCCGCAGGGACCGCGAGGCTTCCGATGAGGCGGCGAGGCTTCTCCGTCTGCTCGGCGTGGAAGAGTGGGCGTCGGTGCGCGCGGGCGACCTCCCGGCGGGCACGCGAAGACTGCTCGAGATAGCGCGGGCGCTCGGCACCGGGCCGCGGCTGCTGCTGCTCGACGAGCCGGCGGCCGGGCTCAACGTCGCCGAGACGGCCGACCTCGCCGAGACCCTCTACCGCATCCGGGGGCTCGGGATCACCGTCGTCGTGGTCGAGCACGACATGGGGCTCGTGATGGAGGTCTCCGACGAGATCGTCGTTCTCGACAGGGGATGCAAGATCGCCGAGGGGCCCCCGCGGCTCATCCAGAAGGACCCGGCCGTCATCGCCGCCTATCTCGGGGAGGAGGCGGCCGGTGTCTGATGCGCCGATGCTGCTCCTCGAGGGCGTTCGCTCGGGCTACGGCCATGTGGAGGTCTTGCGCGGCGTCGACGTCGAGGTGGGCGCGGGCGAGCTCGTGGCCGTCATCGGGTCCAATGGGGCAGGGAAGTCCACCCTGCTCAAGACCATCGTCGGGCTCATCCATCCGACGCAGGGGAGGGTCCTGTACGAGGGACGCGAGGTAGGTGGCGACCGGCCGGAGCGTCTCGTCCGCCACGGCGTCGCGCTCGTGCCCGAAGGCCGGCTGCTCTTCGGGCCGATGACCGTGCGCGAGAACCTGGAGTTGGGCGCCTACGCGGTGCCGCCGCGCGAGCGGCGAGCGGCGCTGGCCGACGGACTCGAGCGCGTGGTCTCGCTCTTCCCGGTCCTTGGCGAGAGAGCGAGCCAGACGGCGGAGACGCTCTCGGGAGGCGAGCAACAGATGCTCGCCGTCGGCCGTGCCCTCATGTCCAAGCCGCGGCTGCTGCTGCTCGACGAGCCCTCCCTCGGGCTCGCACCACGGGTGATCGCCGAGATTTTCGCCGTGCTCGACGCCTTGAGGCAACAAGGCGTCACGATCCTGCTCGTGGAGCAGGACGCGCGCCTCGCGCTCAAGCACGCGGATCGCGGGTACGTGATGCGCACGGGGCGGATCGCGACCGAAGGGCCAGCCGCCGAACTGCTGAAGAACGACGACGTGCGGATGATCTACCTCGGCACATGGCATGGGGAGGACACGACATGAGCCCGATCTGGAACCCCGAGTACGAGTGCATGGATCGGAGCACCCTTCACGAGCTGCAACTACGACGCCTGCAGATGACCGTCTCCTGGGTGTGGGAGCGCGTGCCATACTACAGGACTCAGCTCGAGGAGCGCGGCGTGCGGCCCCGTGACATCAAGGCGCTCGACGACATCCACAGGCTGCCGTTCACCGACAAGACGGCGCTTCGGGACACCTATCCCTTCGGGATGTTCGCTGTCCCGCTGGACGAGGTGGTGCGGCTCCACTCGTCGTCGGGCACGACTGGCAAGCCGATCGTGGTCGGCTACACGCGCGGCGACATCAACACGTGGACCGAATGCACCGCGCGCGTGTCTTCGGCAGCAGGGGTCCATCGCGGCGACCTCGCGCAGATGGCGTTCCTCTACGGCATGTTCACGGGCGGCTGGGGCATGCACTACGGAATCGAACGCATCGGTGCGACCGTCATCCCCGCCAGCAGCGGCAATACCGAGCGGCACATCATGATGATGCAGGACTTCGGCTCGACGGTGTTCGTGTCGACCCCGTCCTACGCGCTCTACCTCGCCGAGGTGGCCGACTCCATGGGAGCAGACATCCGCTCGCTACCCCTGCGCCTGGGGCTCTTCGGCGGGGAGCCGACATCTACGGCTGCGAAACGCGAGATCGAAGAGCGGATGGGCATACGTGCGACCGACAACTACGGTCTGTCCGAAGTCATGGGGCCGGGAGTCTCCGGTGAGTGCGAGTGCGCGTGCGGGCTGCATCTCGCCGAGGACCACGTCTTGTGGGAGGTCATCGAGCCGGAGAGCGGAGAGCCGGTCGGCCCAGGCGAGGGAGGTGAGCTCGTCCTCACGACGCTCACGAAGGAGGCGTTCCCTGTGCTGAGGTTCCGTACGCACGATCTCACGCGGGTGACGACAGACCGGTGCGAGTGCGGCCGCACGATGGCGCGCATGGAGACCGTGCGGCAGCGCACGGACGACATGCTGATCATCCGTGGCGTCAACGTGTTCCCCAGCCAGGTCGAGGACGTCCTCTTCAAGATCGAGGGGGTGCGCCCGCACTACCTCATCGTGATCGAGCGCAAGAAGGGCCTGGACGATCTCGAGGTGCGGCTCGAGATCGAAGACGCGGTCTTTTCCGATATCATGGCCGATATGGTGGCGTTTCAGAGAAGCGTCGCCGACAGGCTCCAGTCGGTTCTCGGGCTTCGGGCCAAGATCACGCTCGTGGAGCCCGGAACGATCGAGCGGACAGCCGGCAAGTCCAAGCGGGTACTGGACTTGCGTACCGAGCAGTAGGCGCTCTCACGGCGCCCCAAGACTGCCGAAGGGCGCTGGAAACACATGGCGGTTTGGCAATGGATCCTCATAGGGGTCGCGGCTGCGGGTGCTGTAGCGGCGATCGTGGCCGTGCTATCGGCCGTGTGGAACCGCGTCGTAGTCCGCTACCTGAGGCAGCTCCTGGCGAAGCGCGAGGAGGCCAGGGCGGTTCGGCGCGCATTCGACGAGCTCGTCGTAGGTCTGCAGCAGGGCACGGACGAGGAGCGGGCGAGGTTCGCCGACGATCCCGAAGCCGTGGAGCGGCACTCGCTGGCAGATCTCGGAGAGCATGCCCGTGGCCTTGCCGAGGACCTGAATACCATGCCGATGCCCCGTCGCCTCATCGGGGTCGCCGAAGTGCTCGCGGACGCGTCGGACATCCTCGCCGAGGAGGCGGAGAGGGTAGGAGAGGGTAGTATCGGGGATGAGAGCCTCGAGGCCCTGGCCTCGGCGGACCTCGACCGGGTGAGGCGTGCGTTCGCACATGCGGACGAACGGGTGGGGAGCGCGTCCGCCGAGTACGGCATCGACGAGCAGGAAGCGTACGGCAGAGGACTGTACATCTGATGGACTGGGTGAAACTAACGAGAGCCGCAGTAGGCGTGGTCGTGGTCGCCATCCTGTTCGGACTCGTGGCCAACTACATCGGGAACTACCGCGAAGCGACGAGAGCGGGTGGCAGCGCGTCGTCGAGCGGCACCGCGACTCCCACGCCCGACGGCAGCACGCCCTCGACGTCAGCCGCCGATTCGTCCGAGCCTGAGGCCTCCGCTCAAGTGCTCATCGTCGCGGTGGACGGATTGAACTTCCGCAAGGAACCGAGTGGTCAGTCGCGGGCGATGCGCGGTCTGTCCAAGGGCGAGAAGCTCACGCTCCTGGCAACCGAGGGGGACTGGTTCAAGGTGAGGGACGGCAACAACGTCGTCGGCTACATCACCTCGAACCCGGCCTACACAGACGTGGCGAAGTAGGGCGAGCACGTGACGCGGATCATCGGACAGGCTTCCGAGTTCTACCGGCTCCGACTGACCCGCCTCGACGAAGGTGGCGACGTGGAGTTCGACTGGCGCGACGACATCCTGTGGCGGCAAGAGGCCCCGACGCCGGCCGAAGAAGCCGACCTGTGGGTCCTTGAAGCGGTCACGCTCGACGAGCACGAGACCGTCACCGCCATCGCGTCATTCGCGACTCGAGACGACGCCGAGACCGGGCTCGAGGAGGCCACGACCGACCTCGAGGCGATGACGAGGTCGGAGTTCGAGTCCGAGTACCTTCGTGAGGCTGTCGAAGTCGCCGAGGATGTCCCAGAAGGTGTTTCACGCGCCGCATCCTACGGAGCGTCGAGCTGAGCGGCGCCCTGGCCTGCACGCCGGTCATCCGCACCGTGTCCGCAGACACGCGCTCCATCAGCGACGGACATCCGTGCCCCCTACATCCCGGAAGCCCCGTCTGGGGGATGCAGGCTCTTCGCCTTTAGTTGACATAAGATAGATTATCGGACATTTGGCCACGAAGGCACAAGGGCCGCACACGGCGGCCCGAGAGGAAGCGGCCCCGGACCGCGATACGCAGTCCGGGGCCGTCTATGCGACCGAGGCGGCTGGGATGTCTGCTGACAGACGACTGCGACGTGTGCTGTCAGGCGACTGAGACATCTGGTCGTCAAGCCTCGGCGATCGCCTCCCTCGGAGTCGGACTCATGCGTTCTCGGACGTCCCTTCAGCTGCC
>CAYWCB010000092.1:0-7516 GCA_964456615.1 uncultured Eubacteriales bacterium
ACCCGCGACCTAAAGCTTGGGAAGCTTTCGCTCTACCAACTGAGCTACGCCCGCGCGTTTCGCGTCGTCAGGGACGCGCCGACAGTCTACCCTAGGCACGTACGCGCGTCACAGTGCGGGCAACGCTCGTGCTTGCACGGCGTTCCGCCAGCCATAGCGCAAGCGCGAGCAGTGCGAGCCCGACAGCCAGGATGATCTTCCACCCTTGCACGGGATCGATCGCGCGACGCCCACGAGCGACGACCCGAAGCACGTCAGCGTGGATGTCCATGTCGCCGCCATGCTGGGCACACGCCGCATTGAATACCCCGCGGACCTCGACGATGTCTCCCTGGTGCCGGTAGTCGCCGAAGAAGCGCACCTCCCTGGCCAGCCGCGCGGGCAGGTACACGGCCATACCCGAGTTGTAGCCGGCAAGACTCGCGCCCTCTTCGACATTCCTCAGGTAGTAGCCGTCGTCGTTCAGGTGCAGCCAGGCGCTCTCGCCGCGCACCATGGCCTCCCCGATGGCCTCCCCGCGAAACCGGATCGTCTGGCCGTCCCAGGTCTTGGGATGCTCGACGAGGTCGATGCTCGCCGGGGCGTTCGGGCTTGTGGGAACAGGCGCCGGCGTCTCGCCCGCCTGAGCAGGCAACGGCAGTGTGAGACAGCCGCCGATCACCAGCGTCATTAGCACGAACCTCTCGATCCGCGCTCTCACTAGCGCCCCCTCACAACGGCGTAGCCGTAGCCGAAGAGCGCGAAGACCGACATGAACTCGAGACGCCCGAGCCACATCTGGAACATGTACATGACCTTCATGACCGCAGGCATGGAAGGCGCCACCACTCCGCAGGAGAGCCCCGTGTTGGAGGCGGCCGACACCGTCTCGAAGGCCGCCTGCACGAAGTCGTAGCCGCACAGCGTGCCGACGATGGCGCCGATCCCATACGTCGTCACGTAGATGATCGTGATGGTCAACGCTGTCCGCACAGTCGCGTCGTCGAGCCAGACGTCCTTGACGTGGTGGTACTTCGCCCGAATCACTGCGGACTCCGGCGAGACCATCCTTCGGATGTCCTGCACGATCGCCTTCGCAATGATGCCTACGCGGATGCCCTTGATGCCGCCGCCGGTCGAGCATGCCGACGCGCCGATGGCCATCGCGATCGTCGTGGCGATCATGCCCACCGGCCCCCATTGCGTGACGAAGGCCCTCGAGTAGATGGTTGAGAACCCTGTCGTGGTGTGTCCAGATGCCACGTTGTAGAAGGCCTTTCGGAACAGCGACATAGCATCGGAGTGCACGCCGATCTTAGCCAGCCAGAACGTGGCGACCAGCGTCGTCGCCGTAAGCGTGATCGCGAAGGCGATCGTCTCGACGTTCTTGAGGACCTCCCTGCGCCGGCCCGTCCAGACCGCCCAGTGCATCGCGAAGTTGAACGAGCCAGCGATGAAGATGGCCGCGGCGATCACCTCGTAGGTGAGCGAGTGGAACCACATCGTGTTGTACGACTGCGGGGCGAACCCGCCTGTCGACCACGCACCCATGAACACCCACAACCCGTGCAGGAACGCTCTGACGGGCGCCTGTCCGAGCCACATACCCACGCCGAACAAGGCGAGCGTGCCGACGATCAGCCACGCGAGCGAGACGAGCCAGATCGCCCGTGCGGTCTGGACGACGTTCGGCAGAAGCCTCTCGTCCTTGCCCTCGCCCACGTACACCTTGTACGCGCCCGCGGTCCCTTTGAACAGGAACGTGAGCGCGATGACCACGATCCCCTGGCCCCCGGCGTACGTGAGCAGGTGCCGCCACATGTTGAGTCCGTTGCTCACGTGATCGAGGTCCTGGAGCAGGTACATGCCCGTCGTGGTGAAGCCGCTCATCACGTCGAACATGGCGTCGAGGTAGCTGCCCTCATGCCCGGACAGATAGTGAGGAAGACAGCCGAGCGCGGTGGCCACGATCCAGGACCCGGACGCGACGACGAGTCCATGACTCCACGCGAGGTCCTTCTCGGTCCTGCAGACGAGCTGAACGCCGAAGCCGAACACGAGGCATGCAGCGATGCCGATGATGAAGTCGAGGACGGTGTCCCACTCGCCGAAGACAACCGAGGTGACGAGCGGGAGGAACATGAGCAACCCGACGCCGACGATGACCTTGCCGGTGTACTTCCCGATGACCAGGTGGTCTTCGCGGCGGGGGCGGACGATCATCGCGCGTCGCTCACCAGATCACCACGGCCACGACCGCGAGCAGCAACGCCACAGCCATGAGCCCCCCTACGAAGAGCGTTTCGGTGAGGATGCCCGCCGAGTAGCGGCCCCAGTGCTCGCGCGCGGTCAGGCTTGGGTAGGTTTCGTCCCTGTTCGAGCGGTCGGAGCGGTCTGCCATCTCTAGGCCCCGGTCAGCGCCTTCTTGAGCGCCCGCTCGTGCGCGACGTTGGTGAAGGCGATGACGACATCACCGGGCTGGAATTCCGTATGGCCGTGCACCGTGAGCACGTCCTCGCCGCGGACGATCGCGACGAGGATGCAGTCCGCGGGGAGATCGAGCGACGAGACGGCCTTGTTGCACACCACGCACCGGTCGGTCGGGAGCTCGATCTCCACGATGGCCATGTGGCCCTTGCGCAGCGTCGTGAGCGTCCTGATGTCGCCGACGGTCGCCTCCTCCTCGATCATGCGGGAGATGATCGTCGTCGATGAGATCGCCTCGATGCCGAGCGCGTTGAAGATGTGCTCGTTCTTCGGGTTGTTGACCCTTGCGACAGCGCGAGGTACGCCGAAAGCGACCTTGGCCAGCTGGCACGAGACGAGGTTGTCGTCGTCATCGCCCGTGACAGCCGCGAAGACGTCCGCGCGGGCCGCGCCTGCGTCCTCTTGATAGGCCGCGTCGCAGCCGTCCCCCTGAATGATGAGCGTGCGAGGCGGGAGTTCGATGGAGAGTCGCTCGACGATCTCGTCGCGCCTCTCTATGAGGGCGACGTCGTGGTTCGACTCGAGCAACGTTCGCGCGAGGTAGGAGCCCACCTTGCCTCCACCGTTGATGACGATGTACACGGCTACTCCTCCATGTACCGTTCGAGCTTCGTGAACGCCTCTTCCTTGACGGCCGCCATCACGATGTCGCCCGACAACAGGACCGTGTCGTCCTGCGGGATGAACGTCGACTTGCCGCGTGAGAGCGCGACGATCCTGCACGCGGCATCGGACTCGATCTCGCTCACCGCCCGCGAATCGGCATGGCTGTTGGCCTTGAACTCGACGATCTCGACGTCGCCGAGGGCGGAGATGTGATGGCCGTGTCCGGACTTGATTTTGTCGAGAAGGTTCTCGGCGACGAGCGTCGTGCCGCACACGTAGTCGAGTCCCAGCTGCTGGTAGGTCCGCTCACGCACGGGGTTGAAGAGGCGCGCCACAACGTGCCGAACCCCGAAGATCTTCCTCGCGACCTCGGCGGCCATGAGGTTCGTGTTGTCGAGGTTCGTGACGGCAGCGAACGTGTCGCACTCGCTGATGCCCGCCTCCACGAGCACGTCTTCGTCGAATCCCAGCCCGCGTATCGTAACCCCGTTGAATGTCGTCCCGAGCCGGCGGAAGGCCTCGCCATCCTTGTCGACGACCGTGACGTTGTGCCCCTCGACGGACAGCAGGCCCGCGAGCTGCGATCCCACGCGCCCGCATCCGACAACGATTACGTTCATCTAGCGCCTCCGAAACGACATGCGCGCACGCCCGTCGAGCACTATCGACAGGCTCGCGGCCTGGTCAATCGGTAGCGGAGCTGTTCCGCTCCACTCTAGCTGCTGCGACCCGAACCCGCGAGAGCGACACGACCGTACCGGGTCGGCTGAGGCGGCATGCAACGGGCGCCGCGCGGTCCCGCGCGCGACGCCCGCAGACAACAACACCAAGGACCCGCTACTTGCCGATCTTGAACATCTTCGTGCCACAATCCGGGCACGTGCCCTGTGTCGCAGGGCGACCGTTCTTCATCGTGATGGCCTGCGGGTTCTGCATCTCCTTCTTCGACTTGCACTTGACGCAGTAGCCTTCCTTACCTGCCATGCAGCTTCACCTCCTCGTTTGAGTGCGTGGCGCACGGCTGTGGATGCAGCCGCGTCTCACTCGGACTCCCCCTTCGGGCGAGCATAGTCCCACAAGAAGTGTAATGGTTTTCCCGCGCTTGTCATGCCTCGATTCCGTGCTCAGCGCCGTCGGGTGGTGGCACGCGCTCCGACAGCGCCCGGCCCGCAAGGAGAAGCACGGCGCCCTGGGCGGTCACGAGCAGGGCGAGGGCCGCCGCCGAGGCGGTCCAGAAGCCGACCGGGTAGAGCTGGATCAGCAGCGAATCGGCAGGGAAGAGCCACGTCCCCGCGTCGAAGAAGACCCAGTGGAATGCCGTGAACAGCCCATCGAAGTCCACGAGCCCCGCCACCGCCAGGACCGCGGGAGCGGCGATGCACACCCAGCCCCCCGACCGAAGCGCTGACGCAACCTGACGCTTTCGGCCCAACCGCAAACAGACAGCGAACCAGATCGCGAGCGCGGCGGCGAGCGTCGATCCCACCACACGGGAAGCGAGCATGACATCACGCACGTCGGCAAGGTGGGAGACCGCCGCCGGGCCGAAGACAGCGCGGCCGTCGACATGGGCGGGCAGTGACGGAGCGTCCGACGTTGTCACGAAACGTCGGACCTGCTCGGCGAGATCCGCCGCCTGACTCGCGGACAGACCGGTCGTGGCGGCACGGTCGAGGCGTCGCGTCACGGCCTGCGTGAACCACGGAGCAGACAGCACCGCAACGGCGAGCGCGGTGGCCACCGTGCAAAGTCCTGCGGCGACGACGGCTCGCTCCAGGGCGCGGCCGAGCGACCCCACTACGCGTACGCCCCACCCGCGATGCTCGCCCTGTTGCCGCCCTCCTTGGAGGACCTGCCGAGCGCATCGTCAGCGGCCAATAGGAGTTCGTCGGAAGTCTCGCCATCGTCGGGGAAGACCGCGACGCCGACGCTCGCGGTCACGCCGACGCCGTCCACAAGCGCGCCGGAGATGACGCGGCGGACCTCGTCTCCGATCTCGAAACCCGGGTCGCCATCCGACGCGATCCCCTCCGGGACCTCGGTCACCAGCATCGCGAACTCCTCGCCGCCGTAGCGCGCGACGACGTTCGCCGAGAGGAGCGGATCACTCCCCGGCGAGACTACGTTGCGAAGGCGGACGGCCACCTCGGCGATCAGACGGTCCCCGCGGTCCAGCCCCCACTTCTGGTTGAAGTCGCCAAGATGGTCCAGGTCGGCCAGCACCAGGTACACGGGTCGCCCGTCCCTTCGCGCCCGGCTCAGCTCGGACTGGAACGCGCGATGGAAGTACGGTCGGTTGTACAGCCCGGTCGCGTCGTCAACGATCGATGCCATCTTGAGCTCGCGCTCGCGCGCTCCGAGCGAAGCGACCATCAGCGTGGCGATCGAGGCTGCGCCGGCGATGACCGTCACCTGCCACAAGTAGCGCACGCCCACGTAGGTGACGTTCTGACGCAGCGTCTCGTCGGCGAAAGGCACATCGACCATCGGCAGCGCTCCGAGGTACATCCCCCACAGCACGAGGCCCTGCAGCAGCGCGATCAGGCCGGCGAGGATCCACGCGCTGCGCGCCCTGGGCAGAATGAACGCTGCCTCGAAGATGAAGAGCGGATACATGGTCCAGAACCAGGAGGCCGCGCCGCCGCTGTAGTAGACGAGCACGCTCACGACGAGAGCGTCGAAGAGAAGCTGCAGGTGGTTCACGAACGCGATGTTGCCCAAGCGGCGGTAGGTGAGGAGGTAGAACGTGTTGTAGAGCATGACGAACATCAGCGCCGCCGCAGGCACGACCATGAGGCCCGTCAGTTCGTCCAAGGGAAGCGCCCGCGAGTAGATCCACGCCCCCACGATCGAGTAGACGGCCAGCACGATCACGAGCGCCCAGCGCACCTTGATGACCAGACCGACGCGACGGATGTTGGCCTGGAGCGCTTCGATGTCGTAGCGGGTCGGCTGTTCCCGCCACGACACCATGAGCGCGCGAACGATCCGTTTGCGAAGCCGACTCGTCCTCACTGAGACCTCCGACCGGCATCGGCACGTGCCCGATGAAGTGATGGCGTGTTGATGGGCGCGTGGCCGAAAGTGTAGCATCGTATACTGGCCTTAGTGTCAGGCTCGTGACGTTGGGATTCCTGACTTCGGTCAGGTAGCCTCGGTCCCGGCGGCGGGGTGACCCATAGACTGGATGTCGCCCGACGGGGCTGACCGTCATGCGTTCTGTCCCCCGCCGCCGGGACCAGGGCTCGCCGGCGTGACCTGATAGGAGCCTGGCCAAGAGGCCCCGACTAAGGCGTGTCCGCCGGCGGTCCCGCCGCCGGAAGCGCGTCCGAAAGGGGGACCAGGAGTGATCGTAGTGGGAATCGATCCGCACAAGAAGACCCACACCGCCGTCGCGGTCGACGCGGCCACGGGTTTGGTGGTAGCCGAGACGACAGTGGGTTGCGACGAAGGTGGTCGCGGGCGGCTGCTCGAGTGGGCTCGGATACATGACGCCGAGCGGGTGTTCGCGATCGAGGACTGCCGCCACGTCTCAGGCCGCCTCGAGCGGCACTTGCTCGCCCGCGGCGAGCGGGTGGTCCGCGTGCCGCCGAAGTTGATGGCGCGGGCTCGCCGGACGACCCGTTCGCGTGGCAAATCCGACCCGATCGACGCGGCGGCTGTCGCGCTCGCGGCGCTGCGTGAGCCGGATCTGCCGGAGGCCCGGCTCGAGGGTCCCGACCACGACGTGAGGCTGCTGCTCGACCACCGCGACGACCTCGTGCAGGAGCGGACGAAGATCCAAGGCCGCCTGCGATGGCACGTGCATGATCTCGATCTCGCGCTCGAGATCCCGCCCAAGGCCCTCGACCGCCGCGTGTGGCTTGACCGCCTCGCGGATGCGCTGTGCACGCTGCCACCGTCCGTGCCCCGCCGTATCGCACTGGACCTCGTCGTGCGCTGCCGCGAGCTCACGTCCTCGATCGACGCGCTCGAGCGCGAGATATCCTCGCTAATGGACGCGTTAGGCCCCGAGCTCCTGGCCGTTCCCGGATGCGGCGCTCTAACCGCGGCCCGTCTGCTCGGTGAGACCGGTGGAGCAGCCCGCTTCCGGGATGAGGGCCGCTTCGCGATGCACGCAGGGGTCGCGCCGTTGCCGGTGTCGTCCGGCCAAAGCCAGCGGCACCGCCTGAGCAGGCAGGGCAACCGGCAGCTCAACGCGGCACTGCACCGCATCGCCATCACCCAATCCCGCATACATGAACCAGCTCGCGCGTTCCTCGCCAAGAAGCATGCGGAAGGCATGAGCAAGCGCGAGGCGCTACGCTGTCTCAAGCGGCATCTCGCGCGGGTCGTCTTCCGCGCACTACAAGAGATGGAGAGGAACCAGTCGCTGCGCGTGGTCGAAGTCGACTTCACCGTCGAGCCCGCTGCCTTCGCGGCGACGGCTTGACATAGGAGCAAC
>CAYWCB010000093.1:0-7503 GCA_964456615.1 uncultured Eubacteriales bacterium
CCGCGGCCGGCCCACGCGCTCCGGGCTCCGCCGCCCCCGTCCGCGACCTCGGTGAGATCGCCGCGCGCATCCGCGCGAACGCGGATGCCCTCCGCGAGCGGTTCGGCGTCGTCCGCGTTGGGGTCTTCGGCTCGTTCGCGCACGGCACGCAGACGGCCGACAGCGACATCGACCTGCTCGTCGAGTTCCGCGAGGCCCCCCGGGGGCTTGCGTACTTCGGGGTCGGGACGTTCGCGGAGACCCTCCTCGGCAGGTCCGTGGATGTCACGCAGCCGCGGGCGCTCAAGCAGCGCCTGCGAGACCGCGTCCTGAGAGAAGCCGTATATGTCTGGTCGGCGTGACGATTCGCTTCTGCTCGACGACATCGTCGACGCCGCCGAGCGGCTCGTCGATCTCGGGCGCCGTTTCAACACGCGCGCGCTGGGGGAGGACCGCGACACCGACGAGATGGTCCTGTTCAACGTGCTCGTGCTCGGCGAGGCCTGCAAGCGTCTCCAGACAGAGACCCGCGCACGGTTTCCCGGCATTCCCTGGGCCGAGATGGCACGCATGCGCGACGTCGTCATCCACCACTACGAGGGGCTGGACTGGGTGGTCATCGGCCAAGTCATCGGCGAGGACCTGCCGAGTCTGCTTCCAGACCTACGGGAGATCCGTGACGCGCTTCGCGCCGACGCGAACGGGGACAACCGCTCGTAGTCCCCGAGGCAGTCCCGCGCTTGCCCCTACGCCCCCGCCGCCGGCACCGTCCCCGTCGACTCGGCAACGCCGCGCTCGACATCCGCTCGGCGCGCCGCAGCCCTCAGGAACTCCAGCCCCACGATGTTCGCCACGGAATGGAAGACCAACGCGAGCACGAGGCCGGCAAGCGTCGTGAAGCCCTCGACTTCGGTGGCGACCGCCACCAGCACGTAGCCGATTCAAACGGTGCCCGAGACGATGCCGATCCAGCCGAGCACTCGATACAACATCTTCATCTTCGCAATCCCTCCCTACGCGCCCACGACTCGAAGCATCAGCCAGATCCCAAGCACGCCGAATCCCGCGTGGAACGCGTACGGCAGCACCATCGCTGGTGCCACGAACGACGCTCTCCGACGGATCCCGTCCGCCGCCACGTACGCGATTCAAACGAGCGAGACCAGCAGGGCGACCGCTGCCCCGACCCACCACCACATCGCATTCACCTCTTCCTCGGCTTGGCGCTGCTCGCGCCGAGCATCCTCATGATCGCGGCGACGAGCGCCTCGTCGGCGTCCAAGTCGCGATCGTCTCTCACCGACATCCCGTAGTGCGTGATCATCGCGCCGACGAGGTCGTTCGCGAACGCCGGGTCCTGCTTGGCGAACTCTCCGCTGGCCACTCCCGCAGCGATCAGCTCGGTGGCCACCGAGCCGTACGCTCGCGCCATGGCGTCGTAGGCCACCTCGAACTCCTGCATCCAGTCGGCCTTGCTCGTCGCCTGGATGTGCGCGCGCATGCCGCCCACCACGAGCCGAAGGAACCGCTCCATCTTCTTCGTGACGGTCCCCGCGTCCTCGATCGCGCCGACGAGCCGTTGGCGCTCCTCGTCGGCAACCCGCTCCACGATGTGCGCGTAGAGATCGCGCTTGCTCGAGAAGTGCTGGTAGATCGTGCGTTTCGAGATGCCGAGCTCCGCTGCGACGTCCTCGACACTCGCACGGCCGTACCCGAAGTGCTGCACCTGACGCTCGAACGCTTGGGCGATCTGCTCCTTCGTGGCGGGCATCGTTCTCCTGACACCGGTCCGTCGCTGCACGGTAAACGATATACGTATCTCGTGTCCAGTGTCAACCCCTCGGGAGGAGTGTGGTGTGGACGCACGTCCGCGAGGCGCCGAAGACCGCGGAGCAGACGTCATGCTCCGAGGGCGTCGACCTCGGACATCTCTTCGGCGGTGAGTTCGAAATCGAAGACGTCTGCGTTCTCGCGAAGCCACGCCTCGTGCACGGTCTTTGGGATCGCGACTATGCCCTTCTGCAGGATCCAGCGCAGCGAGACCTGGTCGGCGGTCTTGGAGTGACGCGCTCCGATCTCGACGAGCAGGGGCACGGTGCAGGCCGCGCCTTTGAGGACAGGCGCCCACGCCTCCAGCGTGATGCCGCGTTCGCGACAGTACGCCTGCAGTTCTCGGCGCTGGGTGAGCGGGTTGAGCTTCACCTGGTTCACCGCCGGCGGGATCGTCGCGGTCGTGGCGAGCTGCTCGAGGTGGCGCACGTCGTAGTTGCTCACGCCGATAGCCCGCGTGAGGCTCGAGCGCTGGAGCGCTTCCATCTCCGCCCAGGTCTTGTGGATGCGCGAGGATCTCGGCCAATGGACGAGGAAGAGGTCGACGTAGTCGAGGCCAAGGCGACGCAGGCTGCGTGCGAGCCCGCCCCGGGCCGAGCCGAGACCCATCGCCGGGCCGTCGAGCTTCGTCGTGACGAAGAGCTCGTCGCGCGGCACTCCGCTTCGCGCGATCGCCCGGCCGATCTCCCGCTCGTTGAGATAGATGGGCGACGTGTCCACGAGCCGGTATCCGAGCTCGAGCGCCCCGAAAACCGCGCTCTCGACCGCGCCGCTGCGGGCCTTCCAGGTACCCAGGCCCAGCACGGGCATCCGAACGCCCGGAGCGATCTCGACCCGGTCGGCGATCGACTGCGGCCTTGCACTCACCACGATCCTTCCTCGGCCGCACGGCCCCGCTTCGGCGTGTGACGCACATGGGCGCGACGGACACCGGCGAAGGTCCGGCACGACGGGAATACACCACGAATAGGGTACGTGAGAGGAGCAGCCGTGGATGCATCTGAGAAGGTCGCCGAGGACCTGCGCAACCTCTACCCGCGCCTTGCCGAGGGCGATATGGCCGCGGTCAGCGTGTTCGGCGAGAAGGCGACGGTGGACTCCCCCATCGCGGGCAAGCAGCAGCCGACCGCGTTCGTGGCGGAAACGCGGGCCTGGCTGGCGCGCCACTCGGGCCGTACGGAGCCGGTGCACGACGTCGTCACGTCCGAGCGCGTCATCCACGAACTGCTGCTCTTCGTCGTCGTCGACGGGGAAGAGCGTGAGCTGCCGATCATGCTCGTCGCGGAGGTAGGCGAGGACGGTATCCGCGACCTTCGCGTCTACCACAGCACCCGTCCGATCTCGGGTGCCCCGATCGTGCGACCGCCGCTGATGCAGTACACCTTCGCCGAGAAGCCGCCGGCACCCGTCGATGCATACATCGAGGCCCTCGGCCGCGGCGACGCCGCTGCGGTCGATGCCGTGTTCGAGCCCGACGCCTGCGTGCGCGAGGCGGCAGGCGGAGCGTCCGTACACTGCGGAGAGGACCGCACCAGGTGGTATGGAGACCTTCTGAGCCACGGCCCGGTCCACCTGCATCTAGGCAGCGTCACGGACGACGGCGAGACGGTCGTCTGCGAGTACATGGCGGACTCCTGGGGCGTCAACGCGCCGATGGCTCCCCAGGCGCGCGCAGCGGCGTATCAGCGCGGAGCCAGCGGCAAGCTCTTCGCGGCCAGGATCTACGACGACGTGCTGACGTTGGCCGAACGGAGCAGCGTGTCGCCATGAGCGCCGCCAAGCAGCTCGGTCCCCGACAGCCGGCTCTCCACGAGGTGATCACGTCCTGGCCGGACGTGAGGGCGAAGCAGGTGTTCGGCCACCGCGGCTACGTTCGCAGGGGGAAGATGTTCGCGTTCCTGGCGGATGCGGGCGTGTCGGTGAAGACGTTCTCGGACGCCGAGGCGCAGGAGCTCTACGCACGCCCCGACGTCGTGCCGTTCGAGTACGGCCCGGGCATGGAGATGACAGCCTGGCCGGTGTTGCCGCTTCGCTCGGATGCGGAGCTCGATGATGCCCTCACGGCCGTCCGTCGGGCGTACGAGGCTCTCGGCGGCCAGTAGTGTCCGCTGTCCGTCCCGGGCCTACGTGACCTCCTCGGCGAGCAGGTCCATGAGCAGCGCATCGCGCCACTGACCGTCCGGCCCGAGCTCGTAGCGCCGCATCACGCCGACCGGCTTGAAGCCGACCTTCTCATACGCGGCGATGGCCCGAGCGTTCGAGGCAGCCGGATCGATCATGATGTGGTGATGCCCGCGCTCTTCGATCAGGTAGCGCGCGAGCGTGCGCAACGCGTCCGTGCCGAGGCCCTGCCCGAGGTGTGGCGCGTCGATCGTCACGTCGATCATCGCGAACTTGTAGTAGGGGTCGAGTTCCTCCGCATACATGATGAGCCCGATCAGCTCGCCGTCCAGTTCGATCGCGAAGGGCGTCACGTCCTCATCGCCAAGGGTCTCGGCGCGCATGCGCTCCTCATCGTAGCCCCACCACCACTCGGCGACGCCCGGCTCGCGCACGATCTCGACGAGTCGCGGCACGTCCCCCGCAGCGAGCGGACGAAGCGTCACGTGCAAACCGTCGAGCGTCACCTCTGGACCGGGCATCCGCTGCTCCTCTCCGCGCGCCACGCGCGAATGGACCTCTCTCGCTTCCTTCCCGCATTCCTCGCCGCCGTCCCAATGCGAGCCCATCGGGAATCGGGCTGCGGCGGCGATGGCGCCGTCCCGTGCGTGAGGAATCGCGCACGTCGCTTCGCGCTCGGGCGAGCCCAGCCGGCCGGCTTTGCACGTTGACGAACGTCAATGCATCCGAAACCGCCGCGCTGCCATACTCGACGCGTGCGACGGATCAGCCGACACATCCTGCTCGCCTGCGGTTGGCTGGCTCTCGGCCTCGGTGCCCTCGGCCTGGCGATCCCCGTTCTGCCGACCGCCCCGTTCGTGCTACTCGCTGCGGCCTGCTTCCTGCGAAGCTCGGAGCGGCTGCACGGGTGGCTCGTCTCGCACCCCGTGTTCGGACACCACATCGAGGACTACCTCGCTGGACGTGGGCTGAGGGTCCGCACGAAGGTGGTCGCGCTGACGACGCTGTGGGCGAGCGTGCTGCTGAGCGTGCTCGTGTTCGTGCCGCTACTCGCCGCCGACGTGGCGATCGTGGCCATCGCGCTCGCCGTGACGGTCTACATCCTACGGCTGCCGACCTGCCCGGGAAACGTCGCCGACGATTCTGCGCTCTAGGCGCACACGTCTCCGCATACGAGCGGTGCGCGGCACCGGGCAAGACAGGTGCCGGGCCGACGATCTCGGCTCGCCTCCCCGAAGCCACCCGATGCGACGCCTGCCTACTCGGCAGTGGCGAGGTTGACCGGGACTCCGCGCGATGCGAGGTACTCCTTCACCTCTCGCACCGTGAACGTGCGGAAATGGAACACGGACGCGGCAAGGACCGCGTCCACATGCGCCTGCTCGATCACGTCGTAGAAGTGCTCGAGCGCCCCGGCGCCACCCGAGGCGATCACAGGAAGCGAGACGACGTCGGTGATCGCCTTCGTGAAGGGGATGTCGTAGCCGGCGAGCGTGCCGTCGCCGTCCATGCTCGTCGGCAGGATGGTCCCTGCGCCGAGCGACTCACACCGGCGTACCCACTCCGCGCAGTCGACGCCGGTGCCCTTCTGGCCGCCGCTCACGACCACCTCGAAGCCGCTCGGAAGATCGGGGCTGCGGCGCCCGTCGATCGCGACGATCACGCGGTCGGAGCCGTACTCCTCGGCGGCTTCGCGAACGAGCTCGGGACGCGCGACCGCGGCGCTGTTCATCGAGACCTTGCTCACGCCGACGTCGAAGAGCGCGTTCATGTCGTCGATCGAAGCGATGCCCCCGCCCACGGTGAGAGGGATGTCGATGACCGAGGCGACCTGGCGGGCCCATTCGATGCGCGTCTTGCGGCCCTCGACCGTGGCCGCGATGTCGAGCATCGCGAGCTCGTCGGCGCCCTCCTGCTCATAGAAGGTCGCGTTCTCGACGGGGTCGCCTGCGTCGCGCAGATCCACGAAGTGCACGCCCTTGACAACGCGTCCGTCCTTCATGTCCAGACACGGGATGACTCTCACAGGTTCCATCAGCCCCTCCTTCGCTTGGGCAATGTCGCGCCGGTACACTCGCTACCTCGAAGCCTATCGCGTCCGAGACCGCCCGTCGCTCACCCAGGATGTTCCCTGGGGCCAATCGTAGGGCAACGAGCAGGTCTCACCTAGCTCGCACGAAGATCCACTGCTCGGGCAGAGGACGCGTGCTGTGCGTGTGCGTGGGCCGGTGCGATGTATACTTATACATCGTTTCGAGCCCGGACAGGATTTGGCAAGGCCGAGGAGTCACGATGGGTCGCATGGTTCGCAAGCAGCTCTACATCGATCAGCGGCAGGAGGCCCTGCTCAAGGCGGAGTCGAAGCGCACCGGTGAGACGGAGTCCGCCCTGATCCGCCAGGCGATAGACGCCGCGTACGACCCCGACACCGTGCGGCTCGAGGGCGAGATGCGCGCTGCGAGGTTCAACGCAGTGTTCGATGTCGCGGCCGCGGTGTTCGCCGCGTCCGGCGAACCCGTACCGCACATTCCGCGCTCCGAGCTCTACCGCAAGGGGCGTCCGCGCTAGCGTGCGTGTCTTCGTCGACACGAACGTTTTCGTCTATCAGCTCGACAGGCGAGAGCCCCGCAAGCAGGCGATCGCGAGGGGCGTTCTTACTCCTCTCGCGGCGCAAGGGGTGGGCGTGACGTCCACACAGGTGATCTCTGAGCTCTCGGACGTGCTGCTGCGCAGGCGCGCGGACCTGGTGCAGCGCGATGCAGTACGACTCGTCGCAGCGGAACTCATGCGCGACTGGCCGCTGGTTGTGGTCGATCCGCGCGCAATCGAGAAGGCATTCGACGGAGTGGATCGCTTCGGCTTCTCGTTCTTCGACGCGCAGATCTGGGCCGCGGCGAAGACCGCAGGCGCGGGCTACCTGCTTACCGAGGATCTCTCCGACGACCTGAACGCGGACGGGGTCCGCATACTCAACCCGTTCGCCGAACGCTTCGACGTCGACAGGTTCCTTCGAGAGGTCGCATCCGGATAGTTGAGCGACCGCCTCTAGGCGATCCCTGACGGATACGCCCCGAAGTCAGCGTGGTAGCTCTGCAGCGAGCGCACGCCGTCGCGGTGCTCGCGATGCGCTGCGATGCCTCTCGCGGCCGCAAGTGCGGCAGCGGTCGTCGTAATGTACGGGATCTTGTGCTTGATGGCGGCCTTGCGGATATAGGAGTCGTCGAACTCGCTCGACTTGCCTGCCGGCGTGTTCACGACGAGCTGTATCTCTCCATTCTTGATGGCGTCCTCGATGTTGGGGCGCCCCTCGTGGACCTTGAGGATCGGCTCGCTCGGCACGCCGTGCTCGAGCAGGAAGTCGTGCGTACCGCCCGTCGAGCGGACCTTGAGTCCCGCGCGCGAGAACGTCTCGGCGGCCTCGAGGATCTTCGCGCCGCTCGTGCCCGGTGTGCCGACCCCCTGCCGGTCTCTCTCGGCCACGGTGATGAGCACGGAGCCCTCGACCGGCAGGCGCGCCTGCGCGGCCTCTTGCGCCTTGTAGAACGCCAGCCCGAACGAGCTCGCCATGCCGAG
>CAYWCB010000094.1:0-7451 GCA_964456615.1 uncultured Eubacteriales bacterium
ACATTGGTCCCGCCGATGACCTGGATCGCCTCGACGATGTCGTAGGAGTACTTCCGGAGCCGCTCCTGGAGCGCGGGCGCGATGGTGAGCATCGGCGCCGTGCAATACGAGTCGCCGGTGTGCACGCCCATGGCATCGACGTTCTCGATGAAGCACACGATGATCATCTGGTTCTTCGCGTCGCGTACGACCTCGAGCTCGAGCTCTTCCCAGCCGAGCACGCTCTCCTCGACGAGGATCTGACCGACGAGCGAGGCCTGTATGCCGCGCGCCGCGATCACGCGGAGCTCTTCCACGTTGTAGACGAGCCCTCCACCCGTGCCGCCCATCGTGTAAGCGGGCCGGATGACGACCGGATAGCCGAGCTCTGCCGCGGCCTCCTCAGCGGCCTCGACGCTCGTGACAGTGGTGGAGCGCGGCATCTCGATGCCCAGGCGGTCCATCGTCTCCTTGAACGCGAGCCGGTCCTCGCCGCGTTCGATCGCCCCGGCGCTCACGCCGATTATGCGGACGCCGTGCTCCTCGAGCACGCCGGTCTTCGCGAGCGCTGAAGAGAGGTTCAGCCCGGTCTGCCCGCCGAGGTTGGGCAGCAGCGCGTCCGGCTTGGCGGCGGCGATGATCTCGGTGAGCGTCTCAAGGTTGAGCGGCTCGATGTAGGTCTCGTCGGCCATGACCGGGTCGGTCATGATCGTCGCCGGATTGGAGTTCACGAGCACGATCTCGTAGCCGAGCTTGCGAAGCGCCTTGCACGCCTGCGTTCCCGAGTAGTCGAACTCGCAGGCCTGCCCGATGATGATCGGTCCCGAGCCGATGATCAGAACCTTGTGGACGTCGTCGCGCTTCGGCATCTCTCTCCTCTCGTTGGCAACCTCTGCCATGGTACCCCGCACGTGCGCGGCTGGTCTTGATCGGCGCCCGCTGGCGACAGGCGCGCAGAGCAAGTGTATCCCAGAGTCCCGGACGTGCCGCCTCGACCCCTGACGGGGCGCTGGGGGCGCTCCTTCGCGCCGCTCGCCCGCCCTCAAGACCGCACGTTCTCGCCAGGCGACCGCGCGTCAGCTCGCTCCCTCGCGGGGTTTGACGTATACCCATTGGGGTATCAACTGAGATGGATGACGAAAGGAGGTGTGCACGATGACACCGCTCACAATCACCAGGCTGTCAACGGCGCCGGTCTACGCGGTGCTTCCCGCAGAGGACATCCACAGGGCACATAGGTTCTACTGGGAGGTGCTCGGGCTTGATGTCGAGATGCTTCCGAGCGGGGAAGAACTCCTCGTATCGGCCGGCGACGGCTCGCGAATCCTGATCTACCAGCGTGCGCGTACGCTCGCGGAGCACACCGTCGCCACGTTCATAGTCGAGGACCTGAGGGCTAGCGTGTCCGAACTCCGCGAACGTGGAGTCCGCTTCGAGGACTACGACCTTCCGGGACTGAAGACCGTGGATGGGATCTTCGAGTCGCCGACCGAGTTGGGCGCCTGGTTCACGGACTCCGAGGGCAACACCATCAGCGTTGCCCAGATGAAGTAGCCTCGCGCCAACGCACTCAGTCTCGCGCAACGACAGGCTCAAGGAGAGGGGCGTCGCAAGAAGGCGCTCCTCTTCGCTATCACGGACTTCTCGCCGGGGTGCTGGGTGAACCGCTCCGGGGGGTATATCCCTGAACGTCTCGTCAGAACGGCAGGAGGGGTTCAGATGACATCCGCACGCACCGCAATGCAGCTGGTTCTGTCCATGCCGACAAGAATGGGGTTGCTGGCCGAGATCGCCGAGGCGCTGAGCGCCGCGGGCGTGAACATCACGGCCATCTCGGCGTATGAGCGCGACGGCGGGGCGAAGTTCCTCATGGTCACGAGCGACAACGCGAAGGCGAAGGAGGCGCTCGGCGGGCTTGGCGGCGACATCCGCGAGAAGAGCGTCGTTCTCGCCGAAATGGCGAACCAGCCCGGCGCCTTGAGGGACGCCGCCAAGAAGATCGCCGGCGCCGGCATCAACATCGAGTACTCGTACGGCACGGCAGGCGCAGCCGACGTGGCGACCGTCGTCTTCAGCACGGCCGACGACGACCAAGTCGCAAGGCTGCTCTCCTAGCCCGGGCCGCGCGGCACCGAACGCCACGGTGAGCGCCCTGAAGCGTCCCCGGTACCCGATGCCGCCCGACGTCGAGCGGGCGCTCGCGGAGCGCGGTCTCGCCGATGCCTACGAGGACCGGCCCGACTACCAGCAGAACGACTATGTCGGCTGGATCGAGCGGGCCAAGCGTCCCGAGACACGCGCGAAACGCCTCAGCCAGATGCTCGACGAACTGGAGGCAGGCGACGCCTATATGGGGATGGCCTACCGCGCGCGCACGAGGGAGCCGCCACGCGGGCACGCCGGTGGAGGCCCACCGCGCGAAGCCGACTCTGGCGAGGCGGACGTGTGACGCCCGCGCTCCATGACCGCCCTCTCGCAGAGCCCGCATCGCGCGAGGTGTGGCGAGCGTGGCTTGAGACCAACTACGACTCCAGCCCCGGCATCTGGCTCGCCGTCGGCAAGAAGGGCGGGACACTCACGACGCTCACCTACGAGCAGGCGGTCGAGGAGGCGCTCCGCTTCAACTGGATCGACAGCACGGTGCGCCGGCTCGACGACCACCGCTTCAAGCAGCTCTACACGCCGAGGAAGCCGGGGAGCACGTGGGCGCCCTCGAACAAGGCGCGGGTCGCACGCCTCGAGGCCCAGGGCCTCCTCCTTCCCGTGGCCAAGGCGGCGATCGAGGCCGCGAGGGCCGACGGCTCGTGGGACTTCCAGGACACGATCGACAGTATGGCCGTTCCCGACGACCTCGCTAGTGCGCTCGCGGAGTGCCCCGGCGCGAGCTCGGGCTTCGAGGCGCTCGCCCCCTTCCAGCGCAAGCTCGCGCTCCACTGGATCGCGACCGCCAAGCGCCCGGAGACCCGGGCAAGGCGCATCGAGGAGACGGTTCGCGCAGCTGCCGAAGGACGCCCGCCGAGATAGCGAACCGCTACTCACTGCCTGCGACAGCCTCGGAATCCGCACCTTCCCGTGGCGCATTCGGCCGAGACTGGTGCTACCATCGCGTTCTTGCGGCCGCATGCGATCGCGGCACTGCCCGCGTGTGCGCAGCAGCCGAGGGGACCAGCCGAGGGGACCGGCCGAGGGGACCGGCCGAGGGGACCAGCCGAGACCGCATGTCCAAGACGAAACATAGCCTCCTTGCAGGAGCGAAGGACGTTTCGCCGATAGTCATCGGCATCGTGCCCTTCGGCCTTGTCGCCGGGGCGACCGTAGTGGCCGACGGCTTCGGTATGGCCGAGGTGCTCGGAATGTCGCTGCTGGTGAACGCGGGAGCGTCGCAGATCGTGGCGACCACGCTGTTCGGGGACGGGGCGCCGCTATGGATCGCGCTTGCGACCGCGCTCATCGTCAACGCGCGCATGTTCATCTACGGCACGTCGATCGCACCCGTGCTCTCCGGGGCGTCCGGCAAGCTCCGGCCGCTGCTCGGTCACATGCTCGTCGATCAGAACTACGCCGCGGCCATGACTCGTGGCCGGTACCGCGCGGACGTGGACGTCGTCTTCTACTACATGGGATGTTGGCTCCTGCTGGCGAGCGTGTGGCAGGTCTCGAACATCGCGGGCGCGCTCCTCGGCCCGCTCGTGCCCGCCTCGTGGGGGCTCGACTTCGCGGTGCCGCTCGTGTTCCTCGCGATGCTCGCGCCGACGCTCAAGGACCGCATAGCCGTCGAGGTCGCGTCGGTGACCGGAGTGGCGGCGGCCGTGCTGGTTCCCCTCCTGCCGATGCAAAGCGGGCTCGTCGTCGCACTCGTCGGCGGCATGCTCTACGGCGCCTGGCGCGACCGGCCCACTGCCGAAGACCACAGGCCGCCGGCACACCCGCCCGAGGAGCCCGCATGACGCCCCTCGCGCAGTTCTGGCTGCTCATCGTCGTCCTGGCCGCGGGCACGTGGGCGATGCGGAGCTTGCCCATCATGCTGCACGGTCGCGTGCCCCACCCGCCCTGGCTCACCCGACTCCTGAAACACGTGCCCGTCGCCGCACTCACGGTCATGGTGGTTCCCGGCGCCTTGTACCTGAGCGAGAACGGCGTGTATCAGGTCGCGCCCGAGCGTACGATAGCCGCCGTCGTCGCACTGTTCGTTGCTCTGCGCACGAAGAACACGTTCGCGACGCTCGTGGTGGGGATGGCCGCTCTGTGGGTCGCCCAGTGGGGACTTCGAGCGCTGGGGTAGGACCCTCACTGGTGCCGCACTAGCCCATCAAAGAACCCCTGCGGCTGATCATCCCGCATTTCCAGCCACTCCGACCTGTTCAAGACCTGGTGTCCGCGCGCGGGGAGCGCGGTCGAACCAGACTCCGACTTGGGTGTCTTGGATCCGACTGGTGCTAGCGTCCTCCTGGAGATCTCGCTCGACGCCGAGCTCACGCATGTCGATGCGAGTGATGCGCCCAAGCGAGTACCGATGACTGTGTGAGCCTGCCTTGCCGAGTGCTACTGAGAGCCACATGAGCGTCCGTTCGCTCACCACATTGAGCGCCCAACCCCAGCCACGCGATGCGGAAGCCGACCTCGTCGTGCGATGGACTCGTCACGAACGCAATCTCGAAGGCCTCCTTGGAGAGGTCTCGCCCAAAGGGGCTGAACTTCTTCGGTATCGGCATGAGTGCCCTCCGTTCCGCTCAGCGCGTCGTCCTGATCCTAGTCCAACCCACCGACACGAGTAGTCATGTCAGACCCCGCGCCTACTGCGTTGCGTTGAAGAAGCGCCATGGAAACCACGACCGTCTGCTCAACTACACGCATGGCACATGCGCGTGGATCCGAGACTACCCCGAGCGATTCACAGAGCTTGGTGTTCAGGTGTTCGAACTGCGCAATCTGGACTCCATGCCTGCCTAGCGACGGCATCAAGGCGGATTGCGCGCTTCGGTACGCGGCCCGCGACTAGTGCCCGCCGGACGGATGGGAGCACCCCGCCGCTGGGGCAGACCATCGGCGGGTTGGACAGCAGCAAGGAGCCGGTTGGTGTCCTGTGAGAGGGTAGGCGCGTCGGACTGCAAGGCAGCCGTAGCACTTGCCCAGCCCCTCCGCGTTCTGTACCATTAGCTGTACATGTACGCACCCCCGGAGGCTGCTCATGGATGCCATCCCCTACACGACGCTCCGTGCGAATCTCGCCGCCCAGATGGACCGCGTGTGCGAGGATCACGCTCCGATCATCGTCACGCGCAAGGCCTCGGCATCGGTCGTGATGATCTCGCTCGACGACTACGAAGCTCTCGAGGAGACGTCCTACCTGCTCCGCAGTCCCAAGAACGCTCGGCGACTGCTCGAATCGATTGCGCGGCTCGAAACGGGCAAGGGTGTTGAGAGAGAGCTCATCGAGTGACAGTCCTCTTCGACGAGGACGCGTGGGACGACTACCTCTTCTGGCAGAAGGCCGACCGCAAGATTGCGGAGCGGATCAACACGCTCGTTCGAGACATCCAGCGCAGCCCATTCGAGGGGATCGGCAAACCGGAGGCGCTCAAACACGCGCTGTCCGGCTACTGGTCACGCCGAATCAACGACGAGCACCGCATCGTCTACAAGGTCGACGGCGACACGCTGCTCATCGCCCAGCTCCGCTATCACTACTGAGGAGTCGCCCACCCCCGCCCCGATTGGGTATCCCTTACGGGTGACCCTCGCCACGCGGCAAAGGGACACCCCATGGTCGAACAGTGGATGCAGGGCTACCTGAAGGCGTGGGGCTCGGACGCGCCGGAGGACATAGCCGCCCTCTTCACCGAGGACGCCGCCTACCACACGGAGCCGTACGCCGAGCCCTGGATAGGCCGCGACACCATCGTGAGCAAGTGGATCGAGCACGGGGATTCGAGGACCCAGTGGTCGTTCGAGTATGACGTCGTCGCCGAGAGCGGGGACACGGCCGTTGTTCGCGGCACGACCCGTTATGCGAGCGAGGCGCCCGGGGAGCCGGCCAAGACGTACCACAACGTGTGGATCGTCCGGTTCGCGCCCGACGGCAGGGCGTACGAGTTCACCGAGTGGTGGATGAAAGCGAAGTAGGCCGCGCTTGACCCCGTACCGGCTTGACCTCGGCATTGGCTTGACCTCGGCACTGCAACGCTTCAGAGTAGTGGCACATCTCGTGGTGTCCATCGGGGGATTGGGCAGAGGGGTCCCCATACCGCGCAATCGCCGGCACGAAGTCGGGCCGCGCACCTGACGTCTGGGGGGTAGGGCGATGATTCAGCCAACGACACTGGCGGGCGTACTGCGCTCAAGGATCGCGACACTCGTGTCGCTTGCGACGGTCTTCTGGATCTCGGGCGTGCTCCCCGCATTCGCGGAAGAGGCGGCACCCGAAGCGGCGAAGGCGTCAGCGGCCTCCACGTGGACGGTCGCGCTGCTCGGCGTGGCAGGCATCCTCCTCGCCTCGTACGTGGCGGTTCGCGTCGGCCGCGACGGACCGAAAGGCGACTCGCCGAAGTGAGCCGCGCGCCCCAAGCGGCAGGGACGAGCTAGCCGCTGGACCGAGATCCCTCCTCGGCCGAGAGCGCCTCCAACAGGCGATCGATGAACTCCGCTTGCGCCGGAAGGATCCTCGTGCGCGCCTCGTTTGCCGCGAACCACTCGGCGCGGTCGACTTCCGGATACCGCTGCACGCGGCCGGATCGAGGAGGCCACTCGAGCTCAAAGTCGTTGCTCGCCAGGTCCTCGACGTCGAAGTCCCCCTCGAAGGCGAACGCGCGCACGATCTTCCCCCTGCGCTGTTCGACCACGCCGAGCTCAGCGTACGGCCCGTCGCCCAGCTCCGTACCGGTCTCCTCGCCGAACTCCCTGCGGGCGGCGGCAAGCGCATCCTCCACCGACGGGTCGTACTCGCCTTTCGGAATCGACCAGGAACCGAGGTCCTTGCCCGCGAAGAAGGGGCCGCCCGGGAGGACCAGCATGACCTCGAGCCCGCCGGTCGCGCTGACCTCGCCGCGGCGGAACAGAAGAATCCCGGCGCTGTGCACGGCTATCGCCCCCACCCCGCTCCTGCCAGAGGGACGCGTCGACCTCGGTCCACCGTGCCGCGGTGGCGCCTTGGGTATATGACGCTAGGGGTGATAGTCATGATCGACGTTGCCGTCAAAGAGACCGAGCCGATGAGCGTGGCGTTCCTCACCATGCACGCGCCCTACTCGCAGATACCGGAGGCCATTGGCCAACTCTACCGCTTCACGGGCGAGAAGGGCCTGACACCGACGGGCATGCCGCACGGCGTGTACCTCACGCCTCCCGAAGAGGAGCGTGCGTCCGTCCCCGACTGGGAGGTGTGGGCACCTGTCGCCAACGACGTCGCGGACACACAGCCTGACGACCAGGGGCTCGGCACGAAACGAGTGCCCGGCGAGCTCGTTGCGTCGACG
>CAYWCB010000095.1:0-7419 GCA_964456615.1 uncultured Eubacteriales bacterium
TCGTGTGAGCGAAGTCTCAGCACATCTCGCCGCGGTGTATGCACGACCGCGAGGCAAGTGCTACATTCCTCCAAACTGCTCCTAGACCCGGAAAGGGGGCCACGGTTTCCAGATGGTGATGAAGAAGAGTCGCGCAGTACTGGTGCTCGTCCTGGCGCTCGCACTCGTAGGGACGATGGTCGTGGGTTGCGCGGCCGACGAGGAGACGACCGAGGACAAGACGGGCACGATCAAGATCGGTGTCCACACCTCGCTGACCGGCGGTCTTGCCGACTACGGCTACGCCGCTCAGGAGGGGATCAAGCTGGCCAACACCCAGATTCCTGAGGTCACGGTAGGCGACACTACCTACAAGATCGAACTCATCATCAAGGACGACAAGGGAGAGCCTGCGGAATCGCCCGTCGTCGCGCAGTCCCTCGTGGACGAGGGCGTCGTGGCGGTCATCGGCTGCCTGACCTCGGGCAACACGAACGCCGCAGGCCCGATCTACAACCAGGCAGGCATCGTGCAGGTCACCGGCTCGGCCACGCGCGCCGACCTCGTGACCAAGGGGTGGGATAACTTCTTCCGCACGTGCGTGGGCGACAACTACCAGGGTGCGGAGCTCGCGAAGTGGGTTCAGGAACTCGGCAAGAAGAAGGCAGTGCTCTTCGATGACTCGGGCGACTACGCGGTCGGCCTTGCGGATGTCGTTGAGGAGAACTTGGAGGGCACGGGTGTCGAGGTGCAGCGCGAGGCGTGCAAGGAAGGCGACACGGACTTCTCAGCGCAGATCTCGAACATCAAGAAGTTCGGCGCCGACGTCGTCGTTTTCACCGGCTACCACAAGGAGGCCGGCCTGCTGCGCAAGCAGATGGTCGAAGCGGGCCTGGACGCCGTTCTGATGATGGGCGGCGACGGTATCAAGTCCGACGAGATCGTAGGCGAGGCGGGTGGGGCCGCCAACGCGACGGGCATGCTCGCGACCTTCGGCGGCATCGCGCAAGACGAGATGCCGGGCTATGCGGACTTCAAGACCTCGTACACCGAGGCCACCGGCAAGGAGCCGGGCCCGTATGCGGAGACGAACCACGACGCGTACGTGGCTATCGTGGAGGCCATCAAGAAGGCCGAGTCCGTCGAGTCGGCGGACGTGAAGGCCGCCATGACGCAGATCGAGGTGGACGGCGTCATCGGGGCGTTCGGATTCAACGAGAAGGGCGAGATCGTCATGAAGGGCGAGTCCGCGACCGTCCAGACGATCTACCGCTACAAGTGCGACGGCAAGACCTGGATCGAGGCCCAGTAGCCGACGCGGCGTAGCCGTATCTCGCTCGTGGGAGAGGCGCGAGGGCGCACAGCCTCGCGCCTCTCTGTCGCGGTATAGTTGTCGCGAATCCGCTCGCGCTGCGGTCTCGGCGCGCGCCGCTTCGGGAGGAACCGGAAGGATGCGGTCGGACTGACTCAGTTGCTGGATCTCACGGTCGCCGGGCTCACTGTCGGGATGATCTACGCCCTGATCGCGCTGGGCTACACGATGGTCTACGGCGTGCTCGAGTTCATCAACTTCGCCCACGGCGAGGTGTTCACCGTTGGCGCCTACCTCGCCGCCTTCGTGTTCATCCAGGCGGGTGTGCAACCCGAGGCACCGCTGGCGACACGGCTTGTCTGGATGGGGGCGGCGCTCGCGTTCTCGGTCCCGCTCACGGCGCTGCTCGGGCTCGTGATCGAGAGGGTGGCCTACCGCCCGCTGCGCGAGTCGTCGCGAATCATCGCGCTGCTGTCCGCGATCGGCGTCTCGATCATCTTGCAGAACCTCATCATCCTCATCTACGGGCCCGAGACGATATCCATCCCGACGCTCGTCCCTGGTTTCATCACCGTAGGCGGAACGCGGATCCGACTCCTTGCCGTCGCTATCATCGTCGTCTCCATAGTGCTCATGGCGGCGCTCACGTGGCTCATCCGGTGGACTCGCATCGGCAAGGCGATGCGGGCGACTTCGCAAGACCGTGAAGCGGCCGAGATGATGGGTATCGACACGAATCGCACCATCGCGTTCACGTTCCTCGTGGGATCGGCGCTGGCCGCCGTCGGTGGCTTCTTCATCGTGCTCTACTACGGCACGCTCAAGTACGACACGGGCTTTCTGTACGGGCTCAAGGCGTTCACGGCGGCGGTGCTCGGGGGCATCGGCAGTATCCCGGGTGCCGTCATCGGGTCGCTGTCGCTCGGCATCGCCGAGGTCTTCGGCGTGGGCGCGGAGCTGGGCATCCTCGCCGTCTTCTTCGCCGTGGGCCTTGCGATCGGCCTCTATGTTCAGCTCGTGCTGGCGCCGAACCAGCGTCTCAGACACCTGCACACCGCGCAGCGGACACCCGAGTATGAGCGCGAGCTGAAGCGGCTGTACCGGCTCACACCCGTCTACGCCACCCGACGCGTGCTCGGCGAGCGCACTGACGCGCTGATGGACGTGTCCGCGCGACAGGCATTGAGACTGATGGCGGGGAACCTGTTCCTTGCCGGAGTCACCATCCTGTTCGCGCTCAACGCCAGCTACCAGATTGATACGAAGTGGCAGAACGTGATCGCGTTCGCGGTCCTCATGCTGATCCTTCTGTTCCGGCCCGCCGGTATCCTCGGCGAGCACCTTCCGGAGAAGGTGTAGCGATGGCCGGCGAGAAGAAGCGGGGTCCGATCCGCAGGGCGTTCGCCGCCGTGCCGCGATGGGTGTGGATCGCACTCGCGCTCGCCGCCGCGATCGCGCTGCCGGTGCTCGAGGGCGCGGGCATGGTGCAGACGCTCTGGTTGAGGATCGGCGTGCGTGCCCTCGTCTACGCGATGCTGGCGCTCGGCCTGAACCTGGTCATGGGTGAAACGGGGCTCCTCAACCTGGGCTACATAGCGTTCTTCGCGATCGGCTCGTACACGACCGCCATTCTGAGCTGTCCCTTCACAGGCCTGCACTACCCGTGGTGGGCCACGATCCCGTTGAGCATCGGCTTCGCCATGCTCGCCGGCTTCCTGATCGGGCTTCCGACGTTGCGCCTGCGAGGCGACTACCTCGCCATCGTCACCCTCGCTTTCGGTGAGATAGTCAGGACGACCTTCAACAACGTGAAGTCCGTGACCAACGGGCCGGGCGGTCTGCCCGACATCTACCAGCCGTCGGTCTTCGGGTTCACGTTCAACCCCGTGTCCAATCCCGAGCAGTACTACTACCTGGTGCTCGTCGCTCTGATCGTCGTCACCCTCCTGTTCGCCAACCTCAAGAAATCCCGGGTGGGGCGGGCGTGGAACGCACTTCGAGAGGACGAGATCGCCGCGAGCCACATGGGCATCAGCACGACGCGAGCGAAGGTCACCGCGATGGTGCTCTCGGCTGGCGTTGCCGGCCTGGCCGGCAGCCTGTTCGCGTACTACCAGCAGTTCATCAACCCCTCGTACTTCCTGTTCATGCAATCGGTCATCGTCGTGTGCATGGTCGTGCTCGGCGGCATGGGCTCGATACCGGGGGTGATTCTCGGCGCAGTCGTTCTCGACACCCTGCCCGAGCTCATCCGCCAGACGTTCTCCAAGTGGCTTCCCGGCATCCTCGGCTCCGGGTTCATGGCGTCGTGGCCTGCGAGCGTTCAGACGTTCTTCACCGAGTTCGACCGCTACCGCATGCTTCTCGTCGGCATCGTCATCGTGGTCATCGTCATCTTCAGACCCGAGGGGCTGCTGCCCGACACGCTGTGGCGTCGCGAAGTGCACGAGGAAGACCCGCGCGAACAGGAACACACGCGACAGACCCTCTTCGACATCGAAGAGGGCCGTCAGGACCTGGAGGCCTAGCCGTCGTGGCGCCCGTACTCGAAGTGGTCGGCATTACGAAGTCGTTCGGCGGGCTAAAGGCCGTCAACGACCTGTCCTTCTCGGTCGAGCAGGGAGAGATCGTCTCGATCATTGGGCCGAACGGCTCTGGCAAGACCACGGCCTTCAACGTAATCACCGGCCTCTACGAACCGGACTCCGGAGACATCTTGCTCTCGGGAGCGTCCATCGCCGGCCTTCGTCCCGACCGCATCCACCGGAAAGGCATCTCGCGCACGTTTCAGATGCTGCGGCTCTTCGCGCATATGAGCGTGTTGGAGAACATCCTCGTCGGACAGTACGCAGGGATGCGAACGGGGGTCGTGGGGGGCATGCTGCGGCTTCCGTCGGTACGCAGGGAGGACCGCGAGACGCTCGAGAAGGCCCAGGAGGTGTTGTCGTTCTTCCCCGGCAGGTTCTCGGCCGCACGCCAGCACCAGCCGGCGTCGTCTCTCTCGTACGCGAACCGACGTCGACTGGAGATCGCGCGCGCGCTCGTCTCCGATCCCGTCCTCCTGCTGCTTGACGAACCCGTGGCCGGGATGAATCCCGCGGAATCGCACGAGGTCATGGAGCAGATCAAGCAGCTTCGCGATCGCGGGCACACGATTCTCATGATCGAGCACGACATGAAGGTCGTTCTCGGCGCATCCGACCGGCTCATCGCGATGGACCACGGCGTGAAGATCGCCGAAGGCGACCCTCAGGAGGTCGCGCGAGACCCCCTCGTTGTGGAGGCATACCTTGGCAAGCCAGCCGCGAACGCTTCTTGAGTTCCGTGGCGTTCGCACGCGCTACGGACGCATCGAGATACTGAAGAGCGTCGACTACGTCATCCACGAGGGCGAGATCGTCTGCCTGCTCGGCGGGAACGCGTCCGGCAAGTCCACGACCATGAAGACCATCCTCGGCATCGTGCGTCCCTTCGAGGGCGAGGTGCTCTACGACGGTCAGCTCATCAACGATGTCCCGACCGCGGAGCGCATCAAGCGCGGCATCGCCACCGTTCCGGAGAACAGGCGGCTCTTCCCGGACCTGACGGTGCAGGAGAACCTCGAGATGGGTGCGTACACGCGTCCGGACAAGACCGAGATCGCCGAGGACCTGGAGCGTGTCTACGAGCTCTTCCCCCGGGTCGCCGAGCGGCGCTCGCAGCGCGCGGGGACCCTGTCCGGGGGGGAGCAGCAGATGGTGGCGTTCGGGCGGGCTCTCATGTCCCGCCCGCGGCTCATCATCATGGACGAGCCGTCCATGGGGCTGGCGCCCGCCCTCGTCGACCAGAGTTTCGAGACCATCCAGCGGCTCAACAGCGAAGAGAACGTCGCGGTCTTCGTCGTGGAGCAGAACGCGAACGCCGCGCTCTCGATCGCCGATCGCGGCTACGTTCTGCAGGGTGGGCGAGTCGTCATACAGGGGACGGCGCAGGAGTTGCTCTCGAACGAAGAGCTGCGCAGGGCATACCTGGGCGAGGCCTAGCGGCCGCGCGCGACGGCGCCGGCCGGTGTCCTACCCGCGTCTGGTATGCTTCTTCGCACGCTGCATCGGTCATAGGGGGTGACCCGTCGGAAGAAGGACGGGCATCCACCGGAGGTGGAAGATGCGTCGCAGGATGCTCCACGGCAAGATCCACCGCGCCACCGTCACGGGCGCTGACATCTCATACGAGGGTTCGATCACCCTCGACGCGACCCTGATGGACGCTGCTGACATCCTCCCGCACGAGGCGGTCTCTGTGTGGGACGTCGACAACGGGGCGCGATTCGAGACCTACGCGATCCCCGCGCATCGCGATTCGGGCGTCGTCTGCGTCAACGGCGCGGCCGCCCGGCTCGTGTCCACGGGCGATCGGATCATCATCGTCCACTTCGTCGACATGGATGACGAGGAAGCCCGCGCGCACGAGCCCCGCATCGTCTTCGTGGACGGCAAGAACCGGCTGATGCCCTCACGCCCCGAGCAGGGCGGTCAGGCATCGGTGACACGCCTGCGCTAGTCCGGGGCATTCGCCCGTCAAGATACGGCGCCGACGGCGCGCCGGTTGCGCGCACCACCACCCGCTCCTCATCCCACCGCCTGCTCCTTGCTACGCGCCTTCAGCGAGCAGCTTCATCGCGTGGTCGCGCGCTGCCGACGCCGCCGCCTCGATCTCAGAGGTGTCCGACTCGAAACGTCCCTCGCGCACGCGCCAGACGCCCGCGCTCATCACGGCACTAACGGTCTCGGGTCCTCCGGCGTCGACGAACACTTCGACCGGGGACTGACCGGGCGCGACGCTCGCCTCGACGGCGACGAGGTCCGCCGAAACACCAGGTGCGAGCTCCCCGATCGTGCCTTCGAGGCCGAGCGCGGTGGCCCCGCCGAGCGTCATCGCCTCGAGCAGCTCCTCCGCGGTCATGTCCGAATCGATCTCCCTCACCGCCCGCGCCTCCGCGAACAGGTCGAGATCGTGGTTGCTCGCTGCGGAGTCCGTGCCGATCGCGAGCGCTGCCCCAGCCCGTTTCAGTGCGGCCACGGGTGGGGTGCCGTTGTCAAGGTAGGCGTTCGAGCGCGGGCACACGACGACCGCGCGAGCGTGCCGGGCGAGCAGGCCGATGTCGTCTGCGGTCACCTGAACGGCGTGCACGCAGGTCGCCCCGTCGAGCACGCCGAGGGAGTCAAGGTAGGCGACCGGGGTTCCGCCTGGCACGTCGAATCCGTGAGCGAGCCGCTCGGCCTGGACGGTGAAGGGACCGGTGCCGGCCTCGATGAGTTCGACCTCTCCGGCGGCCTCCGAGACATGGATGGCGAAGGCCTCGCCTCGCTTGCGTGCGAGGGCCGCCGTCGCTTGTATGAGCTCCGGGCCAGACGAATATGGCGCGTGCGGCGACAGGCCCGCGCGCGCGCGGGGGCGTCCGGGTACCCGCTGTCCGGGTACCCGCTGCTCTGCTGCCTGACCCTCGGTCGCGCTCGGATACCCGCGCCGCTCGAGCGACTCGGACATCTCCGCGGAGGTCATGCCGAGGACCTCCCAGAAGAAGACGCCGCCCAGACCCACGGAGGCTGCCGAGTGGAGTGATTCCGACCCGTAGACGATGTCGCCGACCGACGTTGTTCCGGACCGCAAGCATTCGAGCGCGCCGCCGGCCGCCGAGTCGCCGAACTCCTCATGCGACAGCCCGAGGACGACCTTGGTGACCTGACGCAACCAGGGGTGGAACGGTCCCGGAGGGACGAGACCGGCGATCGCGCTGAGGGCCAGATGCGTGTGTGCGTTCACAAGGCCGGGCGCGACGATGCAGCCCTGCAGGTCCTCGACCGGTTCCTTCGGCCATCGCGAGCGCACGTCCGCCTCGCTGCCGACGTCGACGATCGTGTCCGCGTGCACGGCCACGGCGCCGCGCTCGATCGGCGGGGCGCTCACTGGCAGCACCCAATCGGCGGTGACGATCAAGCGGCGTCCTCTCGATCCGCAGTCGGGCGGCGCGTCGCTAGGCGCCGCGACCCGTGTCCCCGAAGGCGGGCCGCTCGTCCGGCACGTCTAGCAGGCTCGGCTTGCGCAGGTCCATGCAGCCGCAGTCCGCGCCGAGGTCGGCCGCGCTGATC
>CAYWCB010000096.1:0-7406 GCA_964456615.1 uncultured Eubacteriales bacterium
ATGTGTTAAGCACGCCGCCAGCGTTCATCCTGAGCCAGGATCAAACTCTCCGTTGAAAAGGTCACAGACCGGAGTCTGTGTTCCACGAAGGTTGTCCGGTTCGTATCCGGAGCGATCCACCTGCGCCGGTAAGGAGGCCGACGCGGTTTGGATCTCAAGTTGTCAGCCGGTTTGGTCCTTTCTCGACCCTCTCGGCATGACGGGGTTGTGTGATTCGCTTTCGCGAACCGTACTGGCTTGTCACAGTATCCGGTTTTCAAGGTTCAGATTCGGCGGACTTTCGCACGTCTTCCAGCGTTTTTGCCCGCCGTTCACCCCCAAGCCGTGGCTCGGCAGCGGAGTGATACATTACGCGCTCCTACTCACCGTGTCAACGGGTGTTTTGGAAGTTTCCTGAGCCCGTACGCGGTGGACCGCTCTCGGACGCGCGAAGCCCTCGGCGCGTCGGCGCCGAGGGCGTGGAACCCCAGGTCACAGCACTCAAAACCGTGACTGCGCTGTCCCTACGCACCTCCTCGAAGCTGCCTCTGTCAACACTTATAGATACCCACGCGCGAACATCTAGAACCGATGGAGGGCACTGGTCGACCCCGCCCCCCGAGTGCGGATGCCCCGGGGAAGGGGAGCATCACGGGCGCTACGACCGCTGGAGCGGACGCGCGTACCGGCGCTTGCCGACCTGCACGACCCTGCCTTCCACCGCATCACGCGGGATCACGTACTGTCCTGCGGCGATCGCCTCGCCGTCCACCTGCACTCCGCCCCCGTCGATAGCGCGGCGCCCCTCGCTGTTCGATGGCACGAGTCCCAGGTCATTGAGGAGCGCAGGCAGGTACACCTCCTCGGCGAGATCGACCATCACCTCGGCGATCTCATCGGGCAACTGGTGCTCCTTGAACACCCTGTCGAACGCGGCCTCGGCCGCAGTCGCCTGCCCGGCATCGTGGTACAGCGCCACGATCTCGCGTGCGAGACGGCGCTTCACTTCGTTCGGATGCGCTGTGCCGTCCCCAAGCCCGGCCTCGATGCCCTCGATCTCATCGACGTCGAGCGAGGTGCACAGTCGGTAGTACTTGACCATGAGTTCGTCGGGGATGGACATCAACTTGCCGAACATCTCGTCCGGCGGGTCGGTGAGCCCAACGTAGTTCCCGTACGACTTGCTCATCTTCTGGACGCCGTCGGTGCCCTCGATGAGCGGCAGGGTGAGCGCGACTTGCGGCTCCATCCCCATCTTCTCCATGAGTTCGCGGCCTGCGAGCAGGTTGAAGAGCTGGTCGGTCCCGCCGAGCTCCACGTCGGCCTCGATCGCTACCGAGTCGTAGGCCTGAGCCATCGGATACAGGAACTCGTGGAGCGAGATCGATTGCCGGTTCGCATAGCGTTTCGCGAAGTCGTCGCGCTCGAGGATGCGTGCGATCGTGAACTGGCTCGTCAGGCGGAGCAGGGCCGCGAAGTCGAGCTCTGCCAGCCACTCCGAGTTGCGGCGAAGCGTCGTCTTGTCCGGATCGAGGATGTGGAACGCCTGCTCGATGTAGGTCTGCGCATTGAGCTCGATCTGCTCGAGCGAGAGAGGCGGTCTCGTCGAGCTGCGGCCGGACGGGTCTCCGATGAGCGCGGTGAAGTCCCCGATTATCAGAACGACCTCGTGACCCAGGTCCTGGAACTGCCGGAGCTTGCGCAGCGGCACCGCGTGTCCGAGGTGGAGGTCCGGGGCCGTCGGGTCGACGCCGAGCTTGACGGTGAGCGAGCGGCCGGATGCCAGCTTCTCGACCATGTCCGCTTCGGGCACGAGATCGGCGACGCCGCTCTTGATCACGTGCAGTTGGTCGGCGACTGGCAACACCGCGTTCCTCCTGTTCGCGGACGCATCAGACTCGAGGATGGTTCACCCGCGGCCGAGCGCGGCGGAGCAGGCGGCCCGAGGTTCGCGGACATACTAGCACGACCTTCTCCGCTTCCAGCTCCGCCCCGACGTCCCTGGCCAGCGTCGTCGGTCGTGCCCCATGCGGTGCGTGGGCGCAGGCGCTGTGGCGCACTCGACGCCGGACGCCCTCGCTACCGGACACCTCGGAAGTAGTGTCCGGTGGTGGACGGCTGCACGATCGGATCGGCGGCCTTCGCGCCGCGGAGCGAACCGTCGATGACGCGGCGCACCTGAGCTGTGACCCGCGCGATCTCATCGGCGGACTCGGTCGTGAAGTCGAGTCGGAAGCCGCGCACTCCGGCCTCCAGGAGCTCGGGTATCACCGACACGAGGTCGAGCGGCACGGCGTTGTACAGGTGGCTTCGGCCGGTCGGGTCTGTGAACACCGGGAATCGATAGCCCTTGCGGTCCCTCAAGAAGCGGGGTTGAGCGCGCCTGCCGCACGCATCGCAGCGCCGATCGCACTCGTCCTCGGACATGAGGATGCAGTGCTCGGTGACCATCACTTCCTGGCGCCCGTAGACCGCTACGCCGAGCGGAACGCGAGTACTCGCGGCTATCGCCGCGGTCTGGCTGGCGGAGAGCTCGGGGGACAGCCACACAAGTCTCGCGCCCAGCTCCGCAAGTACACCCACCGTTTCCGGGTTCGTCGCGTTCAGGCCCCAGTGCGCCTCCGCTTCGGCTCCCGCCCTCTGCACCGAGGCGAACATCCCGAGATTCCCCACCGCAACGCGACGACCCGGTCGCACGTGCCCCAAGGTGCCCGGGACCTCCCGGTCGTGCAGGATCCGCGGGACGAGCGGCACGACCCCGTCGGGCAGGGAACCGACGGCCTGGAGCGCATACGCTGGAACGTGCGCCTCGTCCGCACCGGCCGAAAGCGCGTGCCCCGCGCTCCTCACACCCTCAGTCGAGGCCACCAATAGCGGTCTGCTCAGCGCCGATGCCCCCGCCTTGCGACGACCGGAGGCGGAACGCGCCCGTGGCGGTCTCGGATGCGTGCGCCCGCGCACCGACCAGGTTTCCAGCAGACGGTCCTCGTACGACTCGAGCGCCTCACGCCTCACGGCGTGCAGGCGTGAGAAGCCGAGTCCCGCGCCCGGCGATATCTCTATCTCCCACGCAGCAGGGACGTACGGCGTCGACCCGAGCCGTCCGACGTGCTCCATCACGTCCTCGGCCGTCACGGGCTTCGTGCGCGCTCTCTCGACTACGGGACCCTCCGCACGACCCGAGCGCCCACGAGAGTCGTGCACCTCGACCCGAAGCGGTTCTCCGGTCACGATTCGGACCGCGAAGACAAGGGGGATCGCCGGGCCGCGCGCCTTGGGAGAGAAGGTGCGCCGCGCCGCGGCGAGCAGGGACGCGTTCGCGACGCGGAACACGCGGTCGCCTGGGCGAACCGGCTCCTGCACCCGCACCACGGCGCGCGTGCCCGCCGGGACGGAGGGGTGGGTCGCGCCCGCATACTCGACGTCGCCCACCCGCTGGGCGAATCGTCCCCGGTTCGTCCAGAACTCGATCGTGTCGTCCGCTTCGATCTCCGCCTCGAAGGCGACGGCCGCCACGTCGTCCAGCACCTCAGCCACCCTGCCGACGAGTACGCCGCGGTCGTTGGGGCGACGGTAGCCCATCATGTCGTTCCCGCGCTCCCCGACCAGGTACGCCTGCGTGAACCCCCTGCTGAACGCCTCCTCGAGGACGCGCTGCTCGCCGTCGCGGACCTCGAACGAGACCGGTGACGCGGCAGCTCGGTCGAGCGCCTCGCGATAGACCCCGGTGACGAGTGCGACGTACTCGGGGCTCTTCATCCGCCCTTCGATCTTGAGCGCGGCGACGCCCGTTTCCACGAGTCGCGGCAGGAGGGCGATGCCGGCGAGGTCCTTCGGCGAGAGAAGGTGCTTGCCTTGCGTGGCGAGGTCCTTGCCCGCTTCGTCTACGAGGTCGTAGGCGAGCCTGCACGGCTGGGCGCACATGCCGCGGTTGGCGGAGCGTCCTCCGATCATCGAGGACAGCAGGCACTGCCCCGAGTAGCACATGCACAGCGCACCGTGGACGAACGATTCGACCTCGACGTCCGTGCCCGCAACGAAGGTGGCGATCTCCTCGAGCGAGGTCTCGCGCGCGAGCGTCACGCGGGAGGCACCTAGGCGCGACAGCTCGACGATCGTGGGCGGATTGTGCGCGTTCGCCTGTGTCGACGCGTGGATCCGCACGTGAGGCATCGTCCGCCGGATCGCACGCATGAGCCCGAGGTCTTGCACGATGACCGCATCGACGCCGATAGCCCAGGCCTCGTCGACAAGATCGAGCGCGGTGTCCATCTCCTCGGGCATCACCAGGACGTTCGCCGTCAGATAGACGCGGGCGCCACGGACATGGGCGTAGCGACAGGCGTCCGCGAGCGTGCTCGTCGTGAAGTTCTCTGCACCCCGTCTGGCATTGAACGACCCGAGGCCAAGGTAGACCGCGTCGGCTCCGTTGTTGATCGCCGCCCTGAACGCTTCCGGCCCACCGGCCGGCGCAAGCAGCTCAGGAACGGGACGTTCTGCCTTCCGCTCCACGTCTACCTGCCTTTTCCGCAGTAACGGCTCTGTTGCGCCTTGGCATGCGTCTCGCCTGGGTAGGGCAGAATACACGCTGGAGGTGAGCACGGAGCATGTCAAGGCAGTCGAAACGGCGTGGGCGCAACCGGAGGAACGCCCGGCGACGCAACGTCACCATATCGATCCTGGTGGTCGCCCTGGCAGTGCTCGTCCTCCTGCTCTTCGGCGGCGCGCTGACCGCGTACGCGGTGGTGTCGGACTGGCTCGAAGACCTGCCGGACTACGAGTCGCCCGACGCCTTCCGCGTCGCTCAGCCCACGCGCATCTACTCCGCGGACGGCAAGCTGCTCGCCCGGCTCTATCTCGAGGACCGAACCATGGTCTCCTACTCCAAGATCGCGACGGATCTCATCAACGCGACCGTCGCTGTGGAGGACGAGCGGTTCTACCAGCACAAGGGGGTCGACTGGCAAGGCATCGCGCGAGCGGTCGTGACCAACATCGTGACGCCGAGCGGCCGGCCCGAGGGCGCCTCGACGATCACTCAGCAGTACATCCGCAACACGATCCTCGTGAGCGAGAAGACGAGCGTCACGCTCGAGAGGAAGGTCCGCGAGGCATACCTCGCCATGGAGCTCGAGAAGCGAGTCTCCAAGCAGGACATACTCGCCTTGTACCTGAACACGGTCTACTTCGGCGAAGGAGCGTACGGCGCCGAGGCGGCGTCGCGCGCGTTCTTCGCAAAGCACACGTCGCAACTCACCCTGGCGGAAGCCGCCATGCTCGCTGGACTGGTGCAGCAGCCCAGTCGCCTGGATCCCTACGAGAATCCCGAGGGCGCGCTCCTCCGTCGCCGGCAGGTGCTGGAGCGCATGCTCATCAACCGCTACATCACCCGAGAGCAATACGAGGCCGCCGACGCCGAGCCGGTCGAGCTCAAGCGTTGGGCCGCGCCGGAGAGCGGGATCTTCCAGGCCGCGTACTTCGTCGCCCACGTCAAGAAGGAGTTGCAGCAGCGCTATCCGAAGTCCGTCGTCTTCAAGGGCGGTCTGAGGGTCTACACGACGATCGACACGCGTTTGCAGAAGTACGCCGAGAGCGCCGTCAAGCAGAACCTCGGCCGGCCCGGCGACCCGGACACCGCACTCGTAGCGATCGACCCGAGAAACGGCTACATCAAGGCGATGTACGGGGGTCGCGACTACAACAAGAACAAGTTCAACCTGGCTACCCAGGGCCGCAGGCAACCCGGCTCATCGTTCAAGACGTTCGTACTCGCGACCGCCATCCAGGAGGGGATGCCGCCGTCTAGGTACGTAGACTCCTCATCGCCGGCCTACATCCCGACGAAACCTGAGCCGTGGGAGGTTTCCAACAGCGAAGGGAGAGGCCGCGGGCTCATCACGTTGAGGCAAGCATCGACCGCGTCAGTGAACACTGCGTTCGCACGCCTCATCTGGGAGCTGGGTGCCGCCAAGGTCGTCAAGGTCGCCAAGAAGATGGGCATCACCTCGAACCTGCCCGCGTACCCTTCGATCGGACTGGGGAGCAGCAACGTGACCCCGCTCGAGATGGCCTCGGCATACGGCACGCTCGCCAAGGGCGGGCTCCACTACAAGCCGATCGCCATCACGCGTGTGATCGACGCCGAAGGCAAGACGATACTCCGCGCCAAGCCCAAGGCCACACGTGCGCTGAGCCCAGGCGTCGCGGGGGCCACGACCGACGTCTTGAGAGGCGTCGTCACGGGCGGGACGGGCACCCGCGCGAACATCGGACGCCCCCAGGCAGGCAAGACGGGGACGAGCCAGAACTACCGCGATGCGTGGTTCGTCGGGTTCACGCCGCAGCTCTCGACATCGGTCTGGGTGGGCTTCTACAAGACCGAGCGGCCGATGCGCTCGGTGAACGGGCGCCGCGGATTCGGCGGCACGCTCGCAGCTCCGATCTGGGCCGACTTCATGAGACCGGCCCTGAAGGGCGAGCCCGAACTCAACTTCCAGGACTACGACGAGCCCGAGTACACCTACAAGCCCAAATGGACCGGAGCCAGGGTCCCCGCGATAGCCGGCATGGGGCTCGAGGCGGCGAAGGACGCGCTCGGCGACAAGGGGCTCTCGTACTCGATCGTCTACGTCCACGCGGGCTCGCCGAAGGGCACCGTCATCGGTTCCTCGCCTGCGGCCAACACGAGGATCATCCCCGGAGGGAGTGTCACGATAAGGGTATCGAAAGGGCCGAAGGCAACGGCCCCGAAGCCACCGCCGGCAGACGAGCCACCCGAGGAGGAGCCGCCCCCGCCGGAGGAGCCGCCGACCGAGGAGCCGAGCGGCACGCCGACACCCTAGCTGCCCGCCGTACCGGCCTGCGTCGCCCGCCGTCGGCTCGGCGCGTCTTGGGCTTGGCGCGACCGTACACCCTAACGCTTGACTCGCACCATGCCTGAGGTGCAGACGACCTCGATGTCGCCCTCACGCTGTACCGCATCGAGGATGAGGTTCATTCCGAGCACGTCCGACGAGATGTGGCCGGCGACAACGAGGTTCAGCTTGAGTTCCTCGGCGCGCTTGCGGTGCTCCTCCGAGTAGTGCATGCCGACGAGCGTCCCTACGCCAGCGGCGGAGAGGCGATCCAGAGCATCGGTGGGACCTTCCGTTCCACCCGTCATGTCCACGGCGATCCTGCCGGTGCGTGCCGCGGAGGCACCCTGGACGAGCACCGGGCCGTACCCCTTGCGTGCCCCTTCCGCATACTCAGGGACCGTGCGCAACGCTTTGAGCAGCTCATCGAGGGTCGCTGGCGCCGCCTCGTCGAGGAAGTCCTGTACGAACCTGTGCACGGCGTTGTCGGCCGGCGTGTGGCACGACATGAACGAGAACCCGAGCAGATGGGCGGCGTCGATGGCCCGGTAGTGGTTGACGGGGCCGACGCGG
>CAYWCB010000097.1:0-7172 GCA_964456615.1 uncultured Eubacteriales bacterium
CGCTGCCGCCTTGCCCAAGAACTCCTCGCGCTCGATCATCTCCTCGCGCTGCGCGGCCTTCACGTCGTCGAGCGGGGCCCGCACCGCCACGAGGAGCCCCCGTGCGGCATCGAGCACGTCCAAGTCGTCCATCACGAAGAGGTCTTTGAGCGTGCGCAGGATCTCCGAGCGCGCGCTCCGGCGCGAGGGCGACTCGAGGAAGTCCCGCGCGCGGCTGAGCACGCCGCCAGCGGCGGCCAGGGCGGCGAGCGCCTCGGCTCGCTCCGCGCCGGTCTGCTCGGCGAGCAGGCGTGCGGCGAACTCCGGGGGCAGTCTGCGGAAACGGACGATCTGGCAGCGCGAGGCGATCGTGGGCAGAACCGCGTCGAGAGAGTGCGCGAGCAGCACGATCACGACGTCGTCCGGCGGTTCCTCGAGCGTCTTGAGAAAGGCGTTCGCCGATGCGTCGTTGAACGCGTCGGCCGCTTCGATGGTGTAGACCTTGTACGGTCCCTCTATGGGCGCGAGATTGGTGTCGTGGATCACGCCGCGAACCTGCTCGACGCGGTATGTGGCCGCGCCTTCCGGGGACACGACGTGCACGTCCGGATGGAACCCACGCTTGATGCGGTAGCAGGTGGGGCACCCTCCGCAGCCCTCGTCGTCGCAAAAGATCGCGCACGCGAAGGCGCGGGCGGCCGACTTCTTGCCCGCTCCCGGCGGACCGACGAACAGGTATGCGTGCGAAACGCGGCCGACGGAAGCGGCGGTTCTGAGAAACGATGCCGCCTTCTCTTGGCCGACGAGGTCTTCCCACACGCAGCGGCTCATGGCGTCGGCAGCACCCCTCGCAGGAGTCCCGCGCCGCGAACAGCAGCCAACACGCGCTCGAACACCTCGTCCGGAGTCCCCTCGCCCGACACGACAACGACGCGCTGTGGCTCCTCGCGCGCCACGACGAGGAACCCCTCTCGGACCCGCTCGTGGAACGCGGCTTCCTCCAGCTCGAGCCGGTCGGGTGTGCCGCTCTCGCTGCGCGCGCGCTCAAGCGCATGCCCGGGATCGACGTCGATCACGACCGTGAGGTCGGGGGCAAGTCCGCCTGTAGCGGTGCGGTTGAGCTGCTCCACCTCCCCCAGGGGCAGGCCGCGCGCGTGGCCCTGGTACGCCGTCGTCGAGTCGAAGAAGCGGTCGCACAGCACCACCTCACCTGCGTCCAGGGCGGGCTCGATCACCTCGGCGACGAGCTGCGCGCGGCTCGCCTCGTAGAGCAGGAGCTCGGCTCGGGCATCGAGACCGAAGTGCTCGGGATCGAGCAGGACGGCGCGGATGGCCTCGCCCACCGCGGTTCCTCCGGGCTCGCGTAGAAGGCGAACGGGCGCGCCTGCGTCTTCGAGCCGCTGAGCGAGCAGCTTGAGCTGCGTGGACTTCCCGCTGCCCTCCACCCCCTCGAAGGTGATGAACGTCCCGCGCTCGCGGCCAACCGCACGACCGCGCTCCCGAACGACGGCCTCGCTCTTCGACTCACTCGGACGCATGTTCCGCCTCCGCACGCCACCGCTTTGGCGCCTCGTCGTAGAGATCGTTTCCGAGCGTGTCGATGGCCACGAATGCGGGGAATCTCTCGAGGTCGAGCGCCACGAGCGCCTCGGTGCCGAGGTCCTCCCAGGCGACCGGCCGAGAGCTTCTGACGTGCGACCCGAGGAGCGCCGCCGCTCCGCCGACAGCCGCGAAGTACACGGCGCCGTACTGCACGCACGCGAGGCGCACCGCTTCGGAGCGAGCGCCCTTCCCGATCGTCGCGGCGATGCCGGCAGCGAGCAGCCTCGGCGTGGCCGCATCCATGCGCCTCGCCGTCGTAGGGCCTATCGAGCCCGCCGGCCGGCTAGGCGACGCCGGTGTCGGTCCGGCGTAGTAGAGCACCTGACCGGTGAGCCCGAACGGCAGCGTGCCTGTGGCATCCAGTTCCGCGAGCAGGCGCTCGTGGGTCGCATCCCGCGCTGCGTACACAGGTCCGGTGAGCAGGATTTCCTCGCCCGCGCGAAGGGCTGCCAGGGCCTCGCGCGCGGGCGGCAGCACCAGCTCGGTGGCGCTGCGTGGCTGCTCGCTCGGCTCAGACATCGGCGACCTCCTCGGAGACATCGCACCGGCGCCACGACAGCGTTCGGAATCCGTAGAACGCCGCACCCAGAACCATAGCGGACGCGAGCCACAGGGTGATACGGGGCGCCCACAGGGCCACCTGGCTCGGCGCCAGGTCGCGCGCCTCGGCGATCCTGCCTACGAGCAGCGCGACGGCGTCGTTGAGCGGCGACATGATCACGAGTGACAGGAGCAGGGCCACGCGGATCACGGACTCGAGCGCCGTGAAGACCCGACCGCGTATCTCATCGGTCGTCGTCCGGACGATGTAGGTGTTCCCCGCCACCGAAACCGTGGCGATGCACGCGCCCGCAAGGACCGCGAATGCAGCGGCCACCCAGTAGCGGTTCGTGATGGAGAAGAGGAACAGGCCTGCTCCGAACGTCGCGACGCTGCCGACGAAGATCATCTGCAGCGGCAGGCGGTGCGCGAGGCGCGGAACGAGCACCGCGGCTGAGACCGTCCCGACCGCGATGAGCAGCACGAAGAGCGTCTGGGGCGTGGCGGTGAGCTTGTCGAGCGCCGGTATGCGTTCGACGATCGGGATCTTGCCCGTGAAGCTCGTCTGGATGTAGACGAGCCCGATCGTCACGATCACGCCGCCGCCAAGGATGGCGAGAAACACGGTGCCGAGCAGCCCGCGGAGCTCGCGGTGTTCCCGCAGAAAGACGAGCGACTCGCGCACGTCCTTGCCCACGAGCGAGAGATCGAGCTGCCCCTCCCGGCTCGCGGGCGGCCGCGCCGCGGTCCTGATGCCCCAGATGAAGGCGGCAGAGACGAGGAAGGTGAAGCTGTCGACTATGACGCCAGCCCTCGGCCCGAGGAGCGCGGGCGCGAACAGCCCGACGAAACGGGACACCACGGCCACGTCGGACTCGAGCAGGACCCTGACGACGCGCTCGAAGGCGGCGATGATCGCGGCGGAAGCCGTGAGCCCCACGATCGTGCTCGCCTGCCCGGTGGTGTAGGACAGGCTGTTCGCCTCGGCCAGGTCCTCTTCGTCGACGAGGTAGGGGATGAGGGCGTTCTTCGCCGGGATGAAGAAGAGCGAGGCGGTCTCCATGAGCAGTACGATGAAGTAGATGGCCGCGAGGCTGTTCGTGAAGACGAGTCCGAGAGCGAGCAGGGCACGGGCAAGGTCCATCGTGATCATGACCTTGCGCCGGTCGAAACGATCGACGAACACACCCGTCAGCGACGACAGGAACAGCGCGGGGATGATCTTCGCGATGAGGATGCCGGCGACAGCGAACGAGGACCCGCCTGAAAGCGAGTTCACGAGCGGGATGAGCAGGCCGATGACGAGCCAGTCGCCAACACCGCTCACGAACTGAGAGATCCACAGGCGGCGGAAGCCGGTGTTGCGCAGCAGGCGGCGGTAAGTGTGACCGACGCTAGTTCTACGCTCCGTGACGGCTCCGTTCACCTGCGCATCGTCGGCGCAACCGGGAGTGGTGTCGGCAGAAGCACCGCTCGCTTCCTCGGGAGCACCCGGCATGTCGTCGCACGTCACGCGCCCGGTACCTCGATCGAGATGGAGCGCATCGAGTTGCACCCCACGTTCACCGCGACGGGAAGCGTCGCGATGTGACACGGCGCCGAGAGGATGCGCACGCCCAGCGCGGTCGTGTCGCCTCCGAGTGCCGCCGGACCGATGCCGGTGGCGTTGATGTCGGCGAGCACGTCCGCTTCGAGCTCGCCGAGCCGGGCATCGGCCGATGGCACGTCCAGCGGTACGAGCAGCGCCCGTTTCGCGAGGGCAGCGACCTTGTCGAACGTGCTCCCCACGCCCACGCCGACGACGAGCGGCGGGCAAGCGCCGCTCGCGTTGCGCTTCACGGTATCGAGCACGAACGCACGAACGCCCTCCCAGCCGTCCGCGGGCGTGAGCATCGCGACGCGGGACGCGTTGTCCGAGCCGCCGCCCTTGAGCATCACGTGAACGGTGGCTCCAGTGCCCGGGCGCTGCGCGAGTTCGACGAATGCGGGCGTATTGTCCCTGGTGTTCGTCCGGTCCAGCAGCGCATCGCGCGCAACGCTCATCCGAAGCGCGGCGGAGTCGTATGTGTCGCGCACGGCCTCGTCGACAGCGGTCTGGACATCGCCCGCGAGACCATCGTCCACACCGATCTCCACCCTGACCCAGACCGTGCCGGTGTCCTGACACAGCGGCACACGCTGCGCCGAGGCGATCTCGGCGTTCGCCACGAGCTGTTCGAGGACTGCTCTGCCGCGTGCCGAGCGTTCCGCTGCGATCGCGCGCCGGAGCCCGGCCAGGACGTCCGGGCGCAGCTCGACCGCCACGCGGGGGACTGCCTCGCGAACCGCCTCTGCGATCTGTGTTGCGGCGATCACGGTCTACGACCGCAGGCCGAGTCCGTCGAGCGCTGCGGCCACGGTTGCGGCCGAGAGGCACAGCGCATCGCGCTCGTCCGCCGCAAGCGGCGCCTCGGGTATCGACAGCACTCCGGTCCGCCCAAGTGCGGCAGGCACCGAGATGTACACGTCGTCGATGCCGTACTGCCCCGTCAGCAGTACGCAGCTCGGCATGACCTCGCCCGTATCGCCCAGGATCGCGCGCGCCATTCGCACGACCGACGCCGCAGGCGCGTAGTAGGCCGACCCGCTCTTCAGGAGCGCGACCACCTCGGCACCGCCGTTGATGGTCCTATCGACCAAGGCATCGACCCGAGAGGCATCTATCTGCTCGACGAGTGCGCGGCCGCCAACGGTGGACCGACCCGGCAACGGTACCATCGCGTCTCCATGGGCACCGACGACCCGCGCGTGGATCGTGTCTATCTCGGCGCCGGTGTGCTCGGCGATCGCGTAGGCGAAGCGCGCTGCGTCGAGCACCCCGCCCATCCCGATGACACGCGACGAGGCAAGGCCGGAGACCTTCCACGCAAGGTACGTCATGACGTCGAGCGGGTTCGTGACGCAGAGCAGCACCGAGTCGGGCGATGCCTCCACGACGCCCTCGACCACCGAGCGGACGATCTGGGAGTTGCGTGCGAGCAGGTCGTCTCGGCTCATGCCCGGCGTGCGTGGGAGTCCCGCAGTGATGACGACCACGTCCGAACCAGCCGTGTCGGCGTAGTCGTTCGTGCCGATGATCGACGGCCCGAAGTGCTCGACCGAGCGCGCGTGCATCATGTCGAGCGCTTTGCCTTGCGGCAGGCCCTCCACGACGTCGACGAGCACGACGTCCGCCATATCGTTCAGGAGCAGAAGGAACGCGGTCGTCGCGCCCACGTTGCCGGCACCGACGATGGTCACTTTGGGATAGGGCAATGCACGCCTTTCTCGCGATGATTGACCGACCGATGCCTTGCGCGGCTCGTGCCCGACGACCACGCGAATTCTACCACCCGCTCGGCGTCTGCCGCCCGGGGCGAGGCGTCGCGTACGCCGCCCGGCCGTACCGCACGGTGCGCGCCGGACGGCTCCGACGCGCCGCGCACGACGAACCGGCGCTAGGTGAGGTCCGCAGGATAGTCGACCGCAACGCGCTCGCCGCGATGGTGGGCCAGGCGCTGGGCAAGTATCGGTGGGAGGTCCGGTACCGGGATCCGGGCCTCGGGATGGGGGACCGGCACGGTCAGGTCGCTGACGACAAGGTCGTCGCCGCTCTGCGCTTCGGCAGTGACCTCGCCGAGCACGACTATCGCACTACCGCCGTGCCCCGCCTCGCCCATCTCGCCACCGTCGGTCTCCGCGACCAGGACCAGACCTGACGCTGCCTCGGTGAATCCGATCGCGCGCTCGAGGACCGCCTCAGCCTGCAAGTCCGATTCGCTGCACGGCCGCAGGATAACAGCGTCCGGTTCTGCGGCAGCGAGTTCACGGGCCAGCAGCGGGTCCAGACACTCGTCGCCGGTCAGCGCGACGGTCGTGCCGAGCGGCGTGAGCTCGAGCTCGACTCCGCGCGCGGTCTTCTCTGGAGCCCCGGTGGCGGACGGGGCGATCAGAACCGTGGCGACCGGGAGATCCGAGGGGGCTGTGCCGGCGCGAACGATGGCGTCCGTCTCGGCCGCGGACAGCCACGGGAGATGCGGGAGCACCACTACCTCGGCTCCCAGTTCGCGACTTTGGATGATGGACCCGATGAGCGCCACCGAGTCCTCAGATGCGGTTTCGCGACGCGAATGCTGGATCACGGCGAGCTTCACAGGTGCCCCCTCGGCCGCACGGTCTCAAGGAGTTCTTCCCCACCCGCGTGCGATCGACTCCGTGCGCCTACTGTTCAGTCGGTTGCGCAGGCGAAGCGTCGTGCGTCGCGCGAGGGTTGCCGCCCTTGCTCGCCTTGCCGGCGCCCTCGCTGCCGCCCTTGCTCGCCTTGCCGGCGCCCTTGCCGCCCTTGGTACCGCCCTCCCCGCTCTTCCCGGCGCCCTTGCCGCCGCCCCTACCCGCCTTGCCGCGGCCCTTGCCGCTACGCCCCTTCGGCTCGTCTTTCGCCGGGCACTCCGGATCGATGCAGATCTTCCAGGGCCCTTTGCCCGTATGAACGATGACCTTCGGTGCCCCGCAGGGCTCGCAGACCTCGTCAGTCGGCGCTATCTCGCCGTTCTGGGGCAGCGGATAGGAGACCCGGCAGGTCTCGTAGTTCGTGCAACGCACGAAACGCTTGAGCGTCTTCGGCGATCTCATCACCGTGAGCTCGCCCGTGCGCCCAGCCTCGGCGCACGTCCTGCAGGGGCCCACGACGACCGGGGGCTCGAAGTTCGTCGGACAGGCGGGATCCAGACAGATGACCCTGGGCTTCTGTCTGAACTGAATCACCTTGACCTGCGGCGTCCCGCACTCGGGACACGCGTCGTCGACGGGCTCGATCCTACCCTTGGGCAGCGGGAAGGTGACGTCACACTCGGGCCAGCCGGAGCACCCGACGAACTGGCTGTTGAACTTCGCCGACGATTTCACGAGCAGATCGTGGCCCGATCGCGGACAGACGCCTACCTTCGCGTCATCGGCGCCGGCCTCTTTGAGCGCGACCCCGACGTCCGCGGCCACGGGGAGGAGTTCCTCCATGGTCTTGGCGAGCAGCTCGC
>CAYWCB010000097.1:7182-7402 GCA_964456615.1 uncultured Eubacteriales bacterium
GAGTGCTCGACGACAGCACCCCTCGTCACGCGGCCGCCTGCGATCTCGCTCATCTCCGCCTCGAGCTCAGAGGTCATGTCCGGCGTGGTGATCCTCGGCGCGAACTGCGCGAGGGCGTCGATCACCGCGCGACCGAGACAGGTGGGCTCGAGCGGGTCGTTCGCCACGTAGCGCACGTTGATGAGCCGCTCGATGATGGCGTGACGAGTGGCCTTCGTGC
>CAYWCB010000098.1:0-7340 GCA_964456615.1 uncultured Eubacteriales bacterium
GTGTCACGGCAAAGGTCACGGTGGTCGGTCCGGACGACAAGCCGGTCCAGGGCGTCGTCGTTCACGGTCGTTGGAGCGGTGCCGTCAACAAGACCGCCAAGGTGACGTCGAACTCCACCGGCAATGCGAACTTCACGTCCGGGCGCTTCAGCGGAGGCCCGATCTACTTCACGGTCGACGACCTGGTCAAGGTGAGCTACGCGTACGACCCAAGCTCGAACACGATATCGACCACGTCGGTCGCACCTGCTCCGAAGTAGGCGTTCATGAAGCGAGCCCGGGCTGACGCTGTCGTGCACCGGACTTGAACGGAAGCAAGGCGACAGCGCCTGCGTCGGGACAACAGAAGAGCGGCTACACGAAGGAAGCGCCGGGCAGGGGCTGAGCCCCGGCGCTTTCTTAACGTCCGGCGGCGCCTCCTTGGCGGCGTGCGGCGCCCTGTGTCGTGTGAGGAAGGGCGACCGGCCCTTGCCCGCGCCGCAGATGCTGCGTGTGGCACTGCGTTCGCGGGCATACTGCTGAGACCGAACAGCGGGGATACGATTGCCGAAACACCCTCACGTCTCGGTTCGAGGAGCAGGGGCCATGCTACGACGACTTCGCTCGGCCTTCGACCGCCGCCCGGTCGGCACGATCGGGCTGGCGGCGATCGTCGCTGTCGTCGTTGTCGTGCTCGTGGGACACGCGGTCGCGTGGGCGCGCTGGGAGCTGTTCACGTGGCGCGTGGATCACGCGAGCAGCGTCCCCGCTTCCGCGCCGAGGGTAGTGGCCTCGTGGTCGTTCGCCTTCGGCGATCGGGCTGTGCGCCTGCGGGTGCCGATCCAGCGAGCGGAGCTAGAAGCTGCGCGTGGGGTCGACACCAGAGCCATGTTCGACGCGACGGGAGCGCTCAGGGCGCACTATGTCCGGCATGTGGTCCGCGCACAGAGCGGCAGCGCGTTCATAGAGGCGCTGTCGCGCCAGCTGCGTCAGGTGAAGGGAGAGCGCGGTCTCGACGGGGACGAGCATCTCGAACTGCTCGTGCGTGCGGTGCAGTCCCTGCGCTACGACACGGTCGAGCGCCGAGTCAGACTGCCCGTCGAAGTGGTCGAATCCGGCTTCGGCGTCTGCTCGGAGAAGGCACTGCTGCTGGCGGCACTCATGGTCCACGAGGGGTATCAGACAGCCATGTGGGTGTTCGACTCACAGAACCATGTCGCTCTCGGTGTGGGCAGCGATGCCGCCGAATCCCGCGACAGCGGGTACGCGTTCATCGAGACGACACGCAACGCCTACGTTGGCGAGTATGACGTTGCCTATCTTGCGAGCGGTCCCGTGTCGCGTCGGCCGCACTTCATCGAGCTTGGCGGGAGTAGGCGTTTCCAGGCAGGTGCCCAGGTCGAGTACATCCTGAGAGAGCTGAGCGCGGCCAAGCAGCGAAGTGACGCCCTGGGCAAGCATGCGCGGGTGACGGCGGCGCGCCTCGGCCAGCGCGTGGTCTCGGACCCGGCGCTGACGACCCAGGCACTGGCGGCGCGCAAGCTCGTGCGCTACATCCGCGGCCAGACGGACGAACGCAACGCGGTCTTCGAGCGGTTGCTGCGTTCCGCCGCCGAGTCGGCGGCGCGCGAGCGCCCGGCGCTCATCTACTAGGGCTGGGCCACGCGCTTCCTGGCTCTTCTCGCAGACAAGCTGCGTCGAGCAGTCCACTGGGTGCACCCTCGGCGAGCTCGCGCCGCTCGCATTCGTCGCCCTCGCAGCACGTGACGCACGTGCGCTTGATCGCGTCGAAGCCGATCAGCTGCACGTCCGGCGTCACGTATCCCTCGGCAACGCGCTCCTCGCGAAGCAGGTCGGTCGAGAGGTACTTCTTGTTGTCGTCGGAGAAGACCGTCGCCACCACCGCATCCGGGCCCAGCCCCTCGGCGACTTGCAGAGCGCCCAGGAGGTTCGCTCCGCTCGAGATGCCGACCCCGAGCCCCAGCTCCGAGGCGAGGCGCTGGGCCATGAGGATGGCATCCCCGTCCTCGACGCTCACGATCTCGTCGAGCGAGTCGAGGTCGACGAGCGGGGGCACGAACTCGTCGGAGATGCCCTGGATGCGGTGGCTGCCGACTTTGTGGCCGGTCTTGAGCGTCGGGGAGTTCGCCGGTTCGAGCGGGTGGAGCCGCACGCCTGCGGCGTTCTCGCGCAGGAAGCGGCCTACGCCCATGATCGTGCCGCCGGTACCCACTCCGGCAACGAAGGCACCGGGCTCGACGCCCTCGAATCGCAGCTGCCACCAGAGCTCGGGCGCGGTGCCGAGGTAGTGCGCCTCGGCATTGTGCTCGTTGCTGAACTGCCGCGGCAGGAACGCGGCCTCCCTCTCGCGTCCGAACTGCTCGGCGAGTTCGATGCTGCCGAGAAACCCGCCCTCGTCGCGACTCACGAGGCGAACGTGCGCTCCGAGGCTGCGGATCAGGTCGATGCGTTCCCGGCTCATCCAATCGGGCATGAAGATGTGCACCGGATGGCCGAGGGTGCGGCCGAGCGCCGCGAAGGCGATGCCGGTGTTGCCGCTCGTCGCCTCGGCGATGGGAGCGCCGGGGACGAGCGCACCCCTCTCGTGGCCGCGCCGCAGGATGTGCAGGGCCATGCGGTCCTTGATGCTCCCGGTGAAGTTGAGGTGTTCCGCCTTGGCGAATACCCGTCGGCGCCTGCCCCGGTACGACACGTCGATGCCGAGAAGCGGGGTGTTGCCAACGAGGTGCGACAGACCGCGGAACGCGTGGGCCATTGCGTCATCGAGCACGGGCGGTCCTCTCACTCGGCGGTCTGCCAGAGACGATACCAGTCACCGCGCCCTTCGACGTGCGAGAATCGAGAGCGTGTCCGTCCCGCTCATCGTCCGCCGATGCGGACCTGCACCGCGTCGCTGACGAGCTCGCGCAAAGCGTCGCGCGCGATCCAGCGCGCCGTCTTCGATTCGGGGTACGACGCGAGGATCTCCTCGGCAGCGCGGATGCACTGGGCGTTGAGGTAGGCGTTCCGCTTGCCGATCTGGCGCAACGCCCAGTTGACGGCCTTCTTGACGTAGGGGCGCTCGTCGCAGGCCTCCCGCACGACGAGCGGCAGAAAGGCCTCGAAGCGCTCGTCCGCTGCCGCCTTGTCGTGGACCGCGAGTTGCGTCATGAGCACGAACCCGGCGCGCTTCACGAACTCCGGCTCGCGCCCCGCCCACTCGGCGGCCTTGCCCCATGCGGCGTCGGTCTTGTCGAACAAGTTGCCGCAGAGCTGGTCGCAGACGTCCCACGAGTCGAGATCGGCGACCCAACGCTCCATCTGCTCCTCATCGACGAGCGCAGGCACGTCGACGAGCGCCGCGAGAATCCGCGCTTCGTGCACGCCTGACGCCCACAGACGGTCCGCGACATCATGGCGGGTGGCGCTGTCGCGGCCCACGCATCGCTTCGTCTGCCTCGCGAGGTCGCGCAAAAGCGGCATGGAGACTCCGAGCGTCCCGACCGGGCTGATCCCGTACCGCTTCATCCCCTCGACATTGGCCGCATTCGCGTTGGCGTGCAGGATCCGGAGGATCTCTTCGGCAAGGGCGGCGGCATCGGAGGGTGCTGGGTGGGGAAGTACGGGGAAGCTGGACTCGGTCACCAGGTCGACTCCTGGTCGGAGTCCCGTACGAAGATGTTGAGCACGAAGGACACGACGCTGATGACGATGCCGCCCCAGAACGCGGGCCAGAACCCATCCACGATGAAGTCAACGCCGAGCCAGGTCTGACAGATCCACGAGGCGAGCCACAGCGTCCCGGCATTGATGACGAGCAGGAACAAGCCGAGAGTGGCGACGATGCAGCCGCACGACAGGAACTGAAGGATCGGACGCACGAAGACGTTGAGCAGCCCGAGAACGAGCGCGGTCACGACGACGGCGATCCAAGCGGTCGATTCGATCGTGATCCCCGGGACGATGAGGACCGCCATCGCGACCGCGATGGCGGTGACGATCCACTGGATGAGGAGCCGCATGCGTGTGCCCTTTCCTCGGCCCGCTCGCAGTATCGCATTGTATGCGCCGGTCGGGTGAAGGCGTGCGCCGAGGATGCTAGGGGTCGTTCGCCTCCATGGCGATCGCGGAGGATCGGCTGGACGCCGAGAGCGTGTGCGCGGCCTGCAGCGGCTCGGGCACCTTGTGGCGCCCCGTCGACCATGCGAGACACAGAGCGATCGAGCTGTCGAGATCCACGAGGTGGCCGGGTGAGACGTACACGGGCTTCACGCCGGTCCGCAGCCTGAGCGCGGCCCCCACCGCGCCCCACTCCTTCGTGAGCACGTAGTACGAGCCGCGTTCCGGGCCCGGCGCATGGTCTATCGCGTGGAACGGCGTCTTCGGTACGCCGATAGCGGGGATGCCCAGCAGCACGCCGATGTGTGACGCAAGTCCGAGGCCTCGCTCGTGCACTGTGCCGTGGCCGTCCACGAAGATGAGATCGGGATGCGAGTTGAGTGCGCACAGGGCGGCGACGCTGAGCCGTCCTTCTCGGAACGCCAGCAGGCCGGGTGCGTACGGGCGGTCGGGAACACCCGCGACGACGGCTCGCTCGACGACGCGAAACGAGCGATCCATGACAACAGCCGCGGCCCATGCTCGAGAGCCGTCGACCGTGTAGCCGACGTCCACCCCGACTGCGAACAGCGGCGTTCCGGCACCCTCCGATGGCAGGGGCGACAAGACGACGTGTCTCGCGAGCCGGTGCTGGATCTCCTCGGCCGTCGCCGTGTCCACGTCCCACGCGTGCTCGCACCGGCCATCGACGATGGGCATGACCCGTGCCTAGAAGAGCCGGAAGCCAGCGGCGATGGCCTCTGACGCGGCCCACACGAGGCAGAACGCGCCGGATACCCCGAGGCTGACCGCCAGGAACGCCTTGTGCCACTCCATGTCGAGGAGCCAGGCTGCAACCGACCCGGAGTATGCTCCCGTCCCCGGCAGCGGAATGGCCACGAACACCGCCAGCCCCAGCACGCCATACCTCTCGACGTACGGATGGGCCTTGTTGCGCGCGCGCTCGAGTTTGCGGTGGACCCAGCTGCCCTCGGGGATGAGCTCGTAGATCCATTCGAGGATGAAGTAGGCGGGGAAGAAGACGAGGCAGTTCGTGATGAGGATGATGGGCAGGTAGATCCGGTCGCCTTGCTGGACCGCCCACGGCACCGCGCCCCGCAGTTCGATCCAGGGTACGGCGGCCAGGACGACGTACTTGAGGTAGGGCGGAAGCTCGGCGACGAAGTCCTGCATCGGGTCCTCTCCAGGGCGTCTGGTGCACGTCAGTGCGAGGAGCGGGTACGCATCGCGGAAGCAGCACGCTCGCGATTCTATCCCACCGCGCCGTGGCGTACCCGGTCGCCGCCGCCCCCGCAGAGCCCGACCTGCCCTGCCACGCAACGTCTGCCCCGTGCGCGAGTCCGATCAGGAGCTCGCATCAGTACCGCAGGATCGCCGCCGGGGGCTCGAGGCCGGAGCGCTCACGCAGTACCTCTGCGGTCGGCAGCACGTGGACCTCCCCGCCGTGGAGGATCGTCTCCACGGCCGCGAGGTCTGCGAGGTCCCGGTCGCCGGGTGCGCGCTCAGAACGAATGCGCACCACCTTGCGCGCGGCCGGGTCGTAGTCGCCCCATGCGCTCTCTACCTGCGAAAGGAAGAGCACTCGAACGCGTCCGTCGTGCGCGGCGGGCACGATCTCGCGCAGGTCGCCGGAGACGATGGTCGACCCGGCGCGCGACTCGAGCTCTTCCATGTCGGCGACCTGCTTCGACTCGAAGTGGGGGCGCAACATCTCGATGGCCTGCGCGTGGAGGCGGGAGGGCGGTATCTCGTCCGGACTTCCGAGGAGCGCGGCCTCGGCGAGGTTCGGGTAGGAGTTCTGGGCCCGGTACGCGGAGACGATGTACTCCACGCCGGCGAGAAGCAAAGGGTCCTGGGTCTCGCGGGTCGCGGTGCGGACGCCGCGCTCGACCATGTGGACGTATCGCCACACCTGCTCTTTCTCGGCGTCGGGCAGACCGCCCATGCCGTAGAAGAGCGAACCGCCTTGCGGCGAGGCGCCGCTCTCGGTACGGAAACGGTAGGCGTGGTCGGCGTCCTCGAAACGCATGGCGTCCTTGAAGTTCTCCGGGGTGTCGGGGAGCGGCACCTCGGTGAGCCCGGCATGGTCACCTTCGAAGAGCCTCCGCTCGTTCTTGCTCAGTGCAAGCAGCCAGAAGCGCTCCTGCGTATGTATCGAGGGCAACAGGTGCCTCAGGATGAAGCGGTCGTCCACCATGGCGAGCTCGGGCAGTCCCGTGTCGATCGTGAAGACGCTCGTCTCACCCGGTCGGATGAAGACGGCAAGGCCCGCGGCGGTCCGTCGCCAGAACGTCGGGTCATCCAGAAGCCGATATGCCTCACCAAGGAGGTCGTCGACTTGGGCGGGTCTCATCTCCTTGGACCGCAACTCGTCGGCGACGCTCCCGAGAAGGTTCTTGAACCGGAGCGGGTCCTGCTGGTCGTCCTGACCCACCGGGTGGGTGGGCATGTACATCGAGATCGAGGGCCAGCCGAGGAGGCGGCCGAGGGATGCAAGCGTGTCGCGGTCCGGTGCGTCCATGAGTGCGGCCTCCTTCGTAGGTCGTCGGCGGCTGGCCGCTGGCGCGGCAAGCGCGCCCCTCCACGTACTAGTGAGTGTTCCCACTTGCGTCCCGGCGGGGCCGGCCCGCGGCTGCCCACGGAGTACTCGAAACGGCGCTATACTGGCGTTCGCGCCGAGCGCCTCGAGCGGGTCCGGACGGCGACATGCCGTGAACCTGGTCAGGTCCGGAAGGAAGCAGCCATAAGCGGCCCCTGACGAGCGTCCGGGCCCGCTGGGGGCGCTTTGGCGGACTTGCCCCGCGGGTGCCCCGCGCGATCCGGGGTGTCGTGCGCGGGACGTCCGGGGCGTCGCGCGAGGGACGTATACTCTTTCAGACACCACCTCGTGGACGGATACGATGGCGCGCGCTTCCCTGTACCGCACCTACCGGCCGCAGACGTTCGAAGACGTTGTCGGCCAGTTGCACGTCACCCGCACTCTGCGAAACGCGGTCGCGGAGGGCATGGTGGCGCACGCGTACCTGTTCACCGGACCGCGAGGCACCGGCAAGACCACGGTCGCACGGATCCTCGCGAAAGCGCTCGAGTGCGAGAAGGGCCCCACAGCCGAGCCCGACGGCACCTGTCAGGAGTGTGTCGACATCGCCGAGGGGCGCCACCCGGACGTCTTCGAGCTCGATGCCGCGTCGCGCACGCAGGTCGACACGGTCCGGGAGGAGATCATCGGCCGTCTTGCCTAC
>CAYWCB010000099.1:0-7298 GCA_964456615.1 uncultured Eubacteriales bacterium
CGCGGGTTCGAGACCCGTCGCCCGCTCCAGCCATATCGAGGCCGCCGCTGCGGGCGGCCTTGTTGGTTGTCGCAGATCCGTTTGCAGGATTCCGACCGCCGACGACGAACATATGTTCGTAGATGCCCCTCGTCTCCCACGGTCCGTTCGAAAGGCGGGTGGCATCATGTGTCTGTTGGGGCGCAGGGTAGCTGGAGCATGCTGGCGGCCGACGGTGCTTCTCATGGCGGTGGCGGCACTGCTCGCATGGCCTGGGACGGTGCACGCGGGCGCGTCGGCGTGGCCGCTCGAGCACGACGCTGCGATCATCACTGCCTTCGGCGCACGATACGAGACGGCGAGCGGCAGCAGCTCGACTCATCGCGGCGTCGACCTGTGCGCCGAACCGGGGGACGCCGTCGTGTCTCCCTGCACAGGTTCGGTGACGTTCGCCGGACGAGTGCCCGCTGTCGGCTCATCGGGCACGGTGCTCGCGTGCACGATCGAGCGAAGCGACGGCGTGCGCTTCACGCTCATGCCGCTCGAGGTGGTCTCGGTCTCAGCAGGGCAGGGCCTCGTGGCCGGGACCCGGGTAGGTGAAGTGGCCTCACGGGGAGACGCGTCGTCTCCGCAGAGCCACCTCCATGTCGGTGTTCGCAGGGGCGATCTCTATGTCGACCCGCTGCAGTTCCTCGTGGCCCCGACCGCCGTTTCCGAGCCTGCTCGCGAACCAGCTCCGTCGCCGGCGCCTGCAGCGGTCGCGCCATCCGTGCTCCCGCGCGAACCCGTTGTCGTTCGCCCGCCCGAGCCGGTGAGCGTTCCCAGTGCGCCGCCGGTCGTCGTTCCAACGGGGGCGGCGCCAGTCGACACACTAGCGCCTGCTCAGCGCGAGGCTGACGCAGAGCGCCTCGAGGTCGCCGAGACGGTCTCGAACCCGGGATCGGAGGACGTGTCGGACCCCGTGCACGGCGGGAGTGTCGTGTCGGGACTCGGGCGGGGGATCAGCGCGCCTTCAATACAGCCCCCGTTCCCCTCGCGGCTCAGCCCAACGGCCACAGGGGCGATGGGCCCGTCCGTTGCGTCGCCGGGCGCTCTCGCGGCCTATCAGGATGCTCCCGAGGCGGCGGGCATCGCGAGCCCGTCGTTCGCGCCGCTCATACAGGGCACAGGGATAGCTCCCGGCGTACCGCCTGCCGCGAAGGCGGTACCGGAGATCGGCGGCTCTTCAGCGTTCGCATCAGGCGATGCGCGAGGCCACTCCACAGGGCAGTCCGCCGCCCGACAGCGCGCCACCGCACGAACCCGGTTCGGCGACCTTCTCGCCCTGGCGGCAAGCCGGGGAGCGTCGTTCGACCGAGGCACGGCGTCCCGGCTCGGGCGAGCGTGGCTCGTCTCGCTGGTCGCCCTGCTCGCTGCCGCCGGAGCGCTGTGGCCGCTCTGGCGGCGCGAACCCGCTGACGGAGAGCCTGCACGGTGCGTCGTTCCTGTGGGGAGTGAAGTTGCAGCAGCGACAGGCCGGTGATACACTGCGCAGGCTCATTTCCTGCTCCGGGCACTTCGCCTTCACAGTCCCGGGGCCGTTCAGCCCAAGGGAGGTGACACATGAAGGCCTACGAACTGCTGCTCCTGTTGAACCCCTCCCTCGACGAGGAGGCGAACGCGGTCGTCCTGGACAAGATCCAGGGCGTCATCACCGCCGACGGGGGCGTCGTGGACAACGTCGAACCGTGGGGCAAGCGCAAGCTCGCCTTCGAGATCGACAAGCTCACCGAGGGCGACTACACGCTCGTCGACTTCCATTCCGTCCCTGGCTCCATCGCCGAGTTGGACCGCGTGCTGCACATCACCGACGGCGTTGTGCGCTACATGCTCGTGCATCGCGACGATCGCGACTAGCGCGAGATGGCACGGATGCGCCACGCCGTGACGCATGTCCGTGACGAATGAAGGTGGACACATGAGCATCAATCGCGTTGTCATCAGCGGCAATCTGACCCGTGACCCCGAGCTGCGCGCCACTCCGAGCGGTACCTCGGTGCTCGCCCTCGGCGTAGCGGTGAACGATCGTCGCAAGAACCAGGAGACCGGACAGTGGGAGGACGTCCCGAACTTCTTCGACGTCACCATCTTCGGCGCGCGTGCCGAGGCGCTCTCCCGCTTCCTGAGCAAGGGCTCCAAGGTCGCGATAGAAGGACGGCTCCGCTGGCATCAGTGGGAGAACCAGCAGGGGGAGAGGCGCTCCAAGGTCGACATCATCGCGGACGAGATCGAGTTCCTCTCGTCTCGTGAGGGCACTCCCCTATACACTGCTCCCGAGTCCGGTCCCGCCGAAGAGACCGGCGACGAGATCCCGTTCTAGTCACCACGAGCGACGGTCGGCGGACCCCTCCCGCCGCCCACGCCGCACCGATCCCGCGTATCCGCGGAAGGAGGTCAGCCAGATGTCAGATTATGCTCGCAAGCCGAGGCGCAAGTACTGCCAGTTCTGCAAAGACCGCGTCGAGTTCATCGACTACAAGGACGCGCAGATGCTCCGGAAGTACATGACCGACCGCGGCAAGATCAAGCCCCGCCGCGTCACCGGCAACTGCGCCCAGCACCAGCACCGGCTCTCGATGGCCGTCAAGCGCGCACGTGAGATGGCGCTCGTCCCCTACACGGTTCCGGTCGTCAGCGGCCGGGTCGATGGGCGCAGGAGGTAGTCCGCGACCTTGACGACCGAGGTCACAGGCATACGCGACACGGCGCTGCTCGGCGCGGCATGTGCCGGGGGCGTCGTCGTGTCGACGCACGTGCCCGAAGTTGGGCTCCCCCTCACCGCCGCCGCGGCTGCCGGCCTGGCGTATCGGGGCAGGCTCTCGGCGAGCATCGTGGCGGCGCTGCTCGGCGTGGCGGCGGTCTGGCTGATCGTGCCGATAGCCGTCGTGTTCGCTGCTCCGACGGCTGCTGTCGTCCTGCTTGCCGTGCGGTTCATGCCGAGCCGCCCGGTTCAGGCGACCGCGCTGGTGCTGACGGTCGTGATCGCGGGCAGCGCGATGGCCGCCGCCGCCGTGTCGGCGCGCCTCGCGGGGCAGACGCTCGCGGAGTCGTTTCGAACTCAGAGCACCGCAATGACGGAGAGCCTGGTGCGTGCGCTGGGTTCTGCGGGCTCCGCCTGGGCAGACCAGCTGGAAGCGGTGCGGAGCACGCTCGTCATGCTGTGGCCCGCTCTGTACGTACAGAACGCGATCATCGCGGCCGTGCTCGTGATCGCCGCCATCTCGTGGGCCGCGACGCGCAGCGGCATGAGGCTCACGGTGCCTGCGATGAAGGACCTCGACTTGAGCGTCCACGTGCTCTGGCTGCTCGTGGCCGGACTCGTCGCTCTCGCTGGGGCTGCCGTGGCGGATCTGGGGGACTACGAGCAGACGGTCCGGGCAGTCGGGCTGAACGTGCTCTTCATCGCACGGACGCTCTTCTTCCTGCAGGGAGTCGCGGTCTTCTCGGCGCTGTTCGACGTGCCCAAAACGGGCCATGGCAAGATGATCGCGCTCTACATCATGCTCTACCTGGTGGATCAAGTGCTGCTCATTGTGAGTCTGGCCGGTCTGCTCGACTTCTGGGCGAACTTCCGGCGCCTTCCAAGGGACGGTTCGGGCAAGTCCTCCGTCCTCGAGGACTCGCCGGGCCGGCACTTGGAGTAATGGCGTTGACGCGGGGTGCAAGGGCCCCGCGAACGAACGAGGAGCATTCATGAAGGTCATCCTGTTGCAGGAGCTCAAGGGTCGCGGCGCCGAAGGAGACGTCATCGACGTCGCGCGAGGCTTCGCGGTGAACTACCTGTTGCCGCGCAAGGTCGCAATCGAAGCGACGCCCGGCAACCTCAAACAGCTCGAGGCGCGGATGCACAACGTCCGCAAGCGTGACGAGGCGCGCCTGGCCGAGGCCGGCGAGTTCGTTGAACTGCTCGAAGGCAAGAGTGTGGGCATCGAGGCGAAGGTCGGTGAGGAGGGCAGGCTCTACGGCTCGATCACCGCTCAGATGATCGAGGACGCAGTGCGAGAGCAGCTCGGCGTCAAGGTCGATCGTCGCAAGATCGAGACCCACGGGCACATCAAGGAACTCGGCGCGCACGCCGTCGAGATCGCGATCTACCGCGACGTCAAGGCGCACATCACCGTGAACGTCGTTGCCGAGGGCACTGCGCCCGAAGAGCTCGTCGCCGGGACGCCCACCGAGGTCGTCGTCGTGGCCGCAGACGCGCCCGAGGCGTCAGGAGCGATCGAGAGCGATCTCGCCGTTGAGGCGCCCGAGGCGGGGACCGGGGACGATGTCGCAGAGGTCGACGCGGAGACCGACCCGGTGGAGGAGATCGCCGAGGCGCTCGCCGAGGACTTCCTCGAGGAGTAGCGACACTCGCCAAGCCACTCGAATACCGCACGCCAGGGACGCCACGCCTCGTAGCGTGGCGTCTTCGTGTCCTGCCGCCGCCGGCCTAGTCACGTCCTTGGCGCTCCTCGATTGGGCCGCAATCTGTGGAGAGTGCGGAAAGCGCAGGTCAGGGCGGATTCGGGACTGTGGATATCTTGCCGCCGCGCGTTGTCGGTGTCAGAGCGCTCCCCTAGACTCCGCGCAGAGTCGGGTGCACGCCCGTGCGCCGTCGATGCGTGGAGGAGCCGGACGATGAGCGAACCAGCGTCGCGGGAGTCGCGGCTTCGAGCGGTGTCTTCGGCTGAGCGCGTCCCACCGCACAACCTCGAGGCCGAGCAGTCCCTGCTCGGCTCGATGTTCCTCTCATCGGAAGCGGTAGAGCAGGCGCTGAGCACGGTCAAAGCAGAGGACTTCTACCGTCCGGCGCATGCGCGCATGTACTCGGCGATGGAGCATCTGTACGCACGGGGCATCCCTATCGATCACGTGAGCGTGGCGGACCGGCTCGAGGCCTCGGGCGAGCTCGACCAGGCCGGCGGAAAGCCGTATCTGCTCGACGTGACGCAGGTCGTGCCCACGGCGGCGAACGCGCTGCGCTACGCTCAGATCGTCAAACGTACGGCGATGCTCAGGCAGCTCATCGGCGCAGCGACGCAGATCGTCACGTGGGGTTTCGACGCTCCGGACGACATCGACGCCGTCATCGAAGACGCCGAGCGTGTCATCTTCGAGGTCACGAGCAAGCGTGTCGAGAGCAGCTTCCGGCCGATGGAGGAGCTCCTCCAGCTCGGATTCCACCAGCTCGAGGAGCTCTTCGAGCGCAAGGAGCACGTCACGGGCGTGCCTACGGGGTTCAAGGACCTCGACAGGCTGCTCGCCGGCCTGCACGCGGGCGACTTGGTGATCTTGGCGGCGCGGCCGAGCGTGGGCAAGACGTCGCTCGCGCTCAACATAGCGGTCAACGCGGCCAAGAAGGACACCTCGGTCGCGCTGTTCAGCCTCGAGATGTCCGCCGAGCAGCTCGTCCAGCGCGTGCTGTGTTCGGAGGCCCGCATCAACCTGCAGGACGTGCGCACCGGCTACATCAAGGAACAGGACTGGGGCTCGATCCACCAGGCGATGGGCAGGCTGGCCGAGCTCGACTTCTCGGTCGATGACACACCCGCGATCTCCATCTTTGAAGTCCGCACGAAGGCCCGCCGACAGCTCCGGGGCAAGCCGAGGGGCCTCGTGGTGGTCGACTACCTGCAACTCATGCAGCCGCAGACCCGACGCTCGGAGGTAAACCGCACGGTCGAGATCGGCGAGATCAGCAGAGGGCTCAAGATCCTCGCGAAGGAGCTCAACGTGCCGGTGCTCGCGCTCTCGCAGCTCTCCCGCGCCGTCGAGCAGCGCGCCGGCAAGAGGCCGCAGCTGTCGGACCTGCGGGAGTCGGGTTCCATCGAGCAGGACGCCGACGTGGTCATGTTCATTGATCGCAATACCGATCCCTACGCGGAAGACCAGGAAGGCCGCCCCGCCAAGGGCATGGCCGAGCTCATCATCGCGAAGCACCGCAACGGCCCAACCGGCTCGGTGCCCCTCGTCTTCAACGAGCGTTTCACGAAGTTCATCGAGCCGGCGAAGATGACGTAGAGCGCTGCCCGAAGGGCCGCTCCTCAGAGCTCGCGGAGTGTCCATCGCTGCGCGATGAACACGCCGCTCGCAAATGCGTCGCCGGCCCTTCGGGCAGCGCCCTCAGCTGCTGGTCACTGTCGCTGTCTTGTCCGCCGGCCGCGGACCGCTCGCCGCCGGAGTCCCCCTTCGTGCAGGCGTGCGGGCAATGGCGAGATCACGGGTTCAAATCCACTATGGCCCGCCATAGGGACTAGCGTGTCGGGGTCCGTGCTGGGAGAACGCGCGAGAACCGCTGGCGGCTCCACTCAGCGGTGCTTGAACCGCCCCGAGCGGAGTCGCTCGAACTCTTCCGGGTCCCAGCCGATCATCGCGTGTTCGCCGATCTCAACAACGGGCACGCCGAACTGCCCGGTCATGAGGGCCATACGCCTGCGAGCCTCGAGGTCGGCGATGATGTCGCACTCGGCGTAGTCGATCCCGCACTCGGCGAAGTACCTCTTCGCCACGTTGCACCAGGCTCACGTGGGTGTCGTGTAGATGGTGACCTTCTTGGGGACTGCCTCGCCCACGAGGCCCCCTCCCGCTCGATCCTCTCCGCCCCAGCCGGACGTGTGCGCGTCAATGATACGCCCTTCGCCTGCCGAAACACGCCGGCGGGGGTACGATATGCCTGATAGAGGCGGGTGTGCGCGGCAGGACGGCGCACGGCCGTCCGCCTCGAAGGGGGTGCGCGTGTCCGAGTACTACCGCGCGGTCATCGTCGGCGCCGGCCCCGCGGGTATCTTCGCCGCGATCGAGCTCGTTCGCGCGGGCGTGTCGCCCATTCTCATCGCCGAGAAGGGCCACGCGCTCGGCCAGCGGCACTGCCCCGCTCGGGAGACGCATTGCGTCGAGTGTCGTCGATGCGACGTCATGTCCGGCTGGGGCGGGGCGGGTGCGTTCTCGGACGGGAAGCTCACGCTCTCGACCGACGTAGGCGGCTGGCTCGCCGACTACGTCGGACGCGACGAGCTCGAGCGCCTCATCGAGTACGCCGATGGGCTGTGGCTCGAGTTCGGCGCGGACGTGCGGGTGCACGGGCCCGACGCGGCCGAGGCGGAGAGGCTCGTCCGAGAGGCTGCGGCCGCAGGCATGCAGCTCGTGCCGATGCGCATCCGTCACCTCGGGACGGACCGCTCGCCTGTCGTGCTCGGTGAGATGCACGACTATCTCGCTCAGGTGGGCGTCGACATCCGGACCGACTGCGAGGTCTCGCTCATCGCCGCGTCCGGGGGGCGTGCGACGGGGGTCGA
>CAYWCB010000100.1:0-604 GCA_964456615.1 uncultured Eubacteriales bacterium
GCTTCACGCTCGACATCAGTGCGGTCCCGGTCGTCAAGAAGCTCTCGCTCCTGCCGATCATCGTCGACGTCTCGCACCCGACAGGTCAGGCCGACCTGGTTCCGGCGGTGAGCCGTGCCGCGGTCGCGGTGGGCGCGGACGGACTCATGGTGGAGGCGCACCCTGATCCGAGAAGCGCGCTGTGCGACGGTCCGCAATCGCTCGACCTTGCAGGGTTGAGAGACCTTACCGTCGAACTACAGCGAGTGGCGGCAGCCGTAGGGCGCGAACTCGCGTAGGCCGGTCATCCCCCTGGGCCCTGCGGCACACCCCGGTGCCGCGCACTCGTTGTCGGCGTCGGAAGGGGCGGTAGGTGGCGGATGGGTCCCCGCTCAGCCGCATGTGCCCCCACTGCGGAGCCTCGAACGTTCTGCGATTCGGTGAGTGCCACGTGTGCACCGGAACGGTCTGCGAACGGTGCGGGAACGTTCAGTACATCAAGGGCGAGCGCAAGGTCGTCCACGACGAGTGCCTGGACAAGACCGCGGACTCCTTCTCGATGATCAAGTTCGTGAAGTAGGCGTTGACCCATGCCGGCTGCCGTGCGTGGCACGACAGCCGACTG
>CAYWCB010000100.1:660-7198 GCA_964456615.1 uncultured Eubacteriales bacterium
GCCTGCAAACGGCGAGCCGCAAGGTGCGGGGCTGCGCCCACGCCGTCGCTGTCAGTGGGACGAAGTAGCTGCTTGATAGGTGTATACTCGCAGGGGCGAGATGCCCTGGGGGTGTCATGCAGCGCAGACTGCAGATGGCGTTTGTCCTCGCGGTGTGGGTGGTGTTCGCGACTGCACCTCCGGCGTTCGGATGGGGGAACGGTCCTGACTGCGGTAGGGGATTCGGCACCCACGATTGGGTGCTGACCGAAGCGGTGCGACTCGCGGGCGACCCGAAGTGGCTGAAGAGATCTGTCGCCCTCGCTGCGAGCGATGATCCGGACACCGCAATCCGCGATCACTATTTCCATGTGTACGATGTGTGGGGTTCTTCGTACGGCGACTCGCCAAAGAAGGTGGCTTCCCTATACGTGCTGGCGGCGAGAGCCCACCGCTCTCGGAACTACAACGCGGCCAGCAGGTACGTGGGGTTGCTCTCGCACTACTACTCGGATACGTGCGAACCGCTGCACACCGACGAAACGACAGCCGGCGTCCTCATCCGCCTCGCCTATGAGCAGGACGTGGACGAGCGAACGAACGCGGTCGGCAAGAACCGGTCTTGGATCCGCGCAGACGGTCTGCGGAAGGTCACGGATGTTGCGGCCAAGACGAGATCTGCAGCGGCTTTCGCGCACCGGCGCTACTGGTCCTTGGTGTCGCACTATTCGGCCGCCGGCTTCGACGCTATGGTCGACTCGGTCACACGAGCAACGCTGAATCGTGCCGCGAACGATCTCGCCGACATCATTTGGTCGCTCCCGGGCGCGCCGGCAAAGGGCGGGGCGGCGGTCGTCGCCCCGCCCACTTCTCGTGTTCCGACCACGGCGACCGTTGCCGGAGTGGTTCGCGACGGCTGTGGACCTGTTGCTGGGGCGGTTGTGCGAGCGCAGGCAACGGAGTACGTCGCCCTGACGGACTGGTTGGGCTGCTTCTCGCTCAAGCTTCCGCAGGACGCCACGGGGACACTCTCGGCATGGGCGCCCGGGTACTTCATCGAGAGCGGGGGCCCGATCGTTCCCGGTACGCTCGGCATCGCCGTCACCCTGCGACGCATCGCTGCGACCGACGATGCGTGCTACAGGTGGATTTCGGTCGTTGCGACCGGGGGAGCTGGTGAGGGCTCCGCATGTGCCAACTGCCACAGTGCTGTCGGCACAGGACTGGACCTTGATCTGCCAGTCGACCAGTGGCGACGAGACGCGCACTCGCGCTCGGCGGTCAACCCACGGTTCCTCACGATGTACGCGGGAACCGATCTCGCAGGGAATCAGAGCCCGCTCACTCGCTACGTTCAGACTCGCGACTACGGTCGCATCCCGCTTCTGCCGGATCCGACGAAGCCGTACTACGGACCGGGTTATCGGCTCGACTTCCCGACGACGTCGGGCAATTGCGCGACGTGTCACGTGCCGGTAGCCGCGCTGGACGATCCCTACGGCATCGATGTCCGCGAAGTGACCGGGGTCGCGACCGAGGGCGCCGCATGCGACTTCTGCCACAAGGTATGGGACGTTCGACTCGACCCGAAGACGAGATTGCCTGCTCCCGGGCTCCCGGGCGTGCTCTCCTTCGATATCCGCCGGCCTTCGGGCGGACATCAGTTGTTCACCGGACCCTTCGACGATGTCGCTCCGGGCGACGACACGTACTCACCCCTGCAGCTCCGAAGCGACTTCTGCGCCCCCTGCCACAGGGGCGTGTTCTGGGGCGTGGTCGTCTACGACTCCTACGGCGAGTGGCTGGCGAGTCCCTACAGCCACCCGAAGACCGGTAGGACGTGCCAGGACTGCCACATGCCACGAACAGGCGAGTCGTGCTTCGCTTTGCCGACCAAGGGCGGCCGCCTCCGCGATCCCGATACCCTTCGCAGCCACGCCATGCCCGGAGCGGCGGACGTAGCGTTGCTGGGAAACGCCGTGACCATGACCGTCGCGCCGAAGCGGGAGAACGGCGAGGTCGTCATCGACGTCTCGATCGTCAACGACCGCACGGGACACCACGTTCCCACCGACTCGCCGCTTCGCCAGATGCTGCTCCTCGTGAAGGCGCTCGACGCGACCGGCATGCCGCTTGTGCAGACAGGTGGCCCCTCGCTTCCCGAGTGGGCGGGTGTAGGCGAGCCAGCTCGCGGCTACTACGCCGGTCTGCCGGGCAAGGCATACGCGAAGGTACTCGAGGAGCTGTGGACTCGCGTCACTCCCACTGCTGCGTACTGGAAGCAGACGCGTCTCGTGTCCGACAACCGCATTCCCGCGTTCGGCCGCGACGACACCACGTACCGGTTCGCGGAGCCGGCGTCCGGCGCGGTGCGAATCGAGGTGCAGCTGCTCTTCCGACGGGCATTCAGGGAGCTCGCGGACCAGAAGGGCTGGACCGACGAGGACATCATGATGGAGGAATACGCCACGACGTTGGGTCCGTAGTGTGTTTGGGGGAGATGCCGATGTGTTGGAAGGCGTTCGTGCTCACGCTCTCCGTCTGTGCGGCGCTCGCGCTGCCCGCTCCACTCGCGATGGCGGCTGCGGAGACGGAGGTCGCGGCGGAGCCGTCGCGCGGCTGGATCCGGACCGGGGGGCCTATCGGCGGTCTCGGCTACGACATCCGGATGAGGCCCTCGGATCCGAGTCGAATGTACGTCACCGACGCGTACGCGGGCGTGTTCAGGAGCGAAGACTACGGGCGCACCTGGGCGCCGAGCAACGCGGGGATCGCCGCCCGCGTAGGCGCTTCAGGTGAGGCGATCCCGGTCTTCTGCCTGACCGTGGATCCGAACCGGCCCGACACGATCTGGATAGGGACCCAGAGTGTGCGGGGCGTGTATCGTTCCGACGACGGAGGCAAGCTGTGGCTCGAGAAGGTCCGAGGGATCGTCGAACCTCAAGGCGTCACGTTCAGGGGGTTCACGGTGGATCCCCGGGACTCCGATATCGTGTACGGGGCCGCCGAGATTTCGAGTCACACGTGGGCCGGCACCGAACGACGGGGTCGCGAATTCGACCTGGTCAAGGGGGTGGTCTACAAGACGATCGACGGCGGCGAGCGATGGACTGCTGTCTGGCGAGGGGACAACCTCGCCCGCTACATCTGGCTGGATCCCCGCAATCCAGACGTCGTATACGTATCGACCGGCATCTTCGACCGTGAGGCGGCCAACTCGGATCCCGTCTTGGGCAAGCCTGGCGGGGTCGGCATCATCAAGAGCACGGATGGCGGCCGCACGTGGAATCCAGTCAGTAGTGGCATGAACAACCTGTACGTCGGCAGCTTGTTCATGCACCCGATGGACCCCGATATCCTGCTCGCGGGCACGGGCAACAACTCATACCGCCAGGGCGCCGGGGTGTACCTGAGCACGAACGGTGGCGCAAGCTGGAAGTGGACGCTCATGGGAGACGTCATCACGGCAGTCGAGTTCTCGGTGTCCAACCCCAAGATCGCGTACGCGGGCAGTCTCGGGTCGGTTTCCCGAAGCGTCGACGGTGGGCTGACGTGGCAAAGGATGACCAGCCGGGGGTTCTGGGGGCCACCCGAGGTGGTTGCGGGATGCCCGATCGACTTCCAGATCGATCCGATCAACCCCAACCGGCTGTTCGCGAACAACTACGGGGGCGGGAACTTCCTCAGCACGGACGCCGGACGCACCTGGACCGTGGCGAGCCAGGGCTACACGGGGGCGCAGGTCCGTGCGGTCGCCGTCGATCCGGTGTGTGCCGGACGGGCGTATGCCGCTGCTAGAAGCGGCGTCTTCCGCACGGTCACCGGTGGTTCCGCCTGGATCGGCGCCGGCGGCCCGCCGGCGAGCTTGACCGAGTGCAATGCCATCGCTGTGGACCCTGTCGGCGGCAGCCACCTGCTGGCGGGCGCGGGAGTGATGCTGTTCAACAGCTACGACGGAGGCGCCTCGTGGTCGGCGACGGCCGACGTCCGATGGGGTCTGGGGTGGAGGGCAGTCGCATTCGCGCCGAGCGACCCCCGGGTAGTCTACGCCGGCACCGGCGGGTACTACACCAGCGGAGTCTTCGCCAATGAGCTCGCCGGCGCGGGGGTGTTCGTCTCGGCGGACGGCGGCCTAACGTGGCGCAGACCTGCGAGTTCCATAGCAACGGCCAACGTGGCGGCACTGGCTGTCGACCCCGTCAAGCCTGAGCGAGTGTTCGCTGCGTCGTCGAACCTGGGCATCTTCCGCTCGATGGACGGGGGACGGACGTGGCGTGTGCTGGGTGACGGGCTTCCGGAGAACCCGCCAACCGCACTGTCGATCGCGATCGACCCGCTCCACACCAACATCCTGCTCGCCGGGTTCGAGGACGCGGGCGTGTATCGCTCGGTCGACGGAGGCGAGACCTGGCAAGGACCCTCACCTGGACTCCACCCTGAGGCCATCGTCACCTCCATCGTGTTCTCCAGACAGGACCCTTCGGTCGTCTACGCGGCCGATCTGCGATCGGGCGTCTTCCGCTCGGCCGACGGGGGGCTCACGTGGGCGCCGTTCGGTCAGAACCTGGACTTCCGCGCCATCAACGCGCTCGCCATGTCGTCGGACGGAGAGCACCTGTACGCGGCCAGCGAGGGCCGGGGCATGTATCGGCTGGATCTGTCTGGTATACCGCCGGTCAAGTACAAGGTTGCGCCGCCTGCGTCCCTCACGCGCCCTTGGCCGAACCTGACTTCCGTGCCCCGCTCGAAGACCTTCTACGTCTCCGGATACGTCCGACCGGGTCACGCCACTACAGGCGCTCTCCAGTGCGAGAAGTACTCCGCTGGCCGCTGGAGGGGGGTCAGCGCGTACACGCGCTCGTGGGTATCGTCTGTGAACGGCGGTTTCAGAGAGGCGTACCGGCTTCCCGCAGGCAAGTACCGCTTCAGGTCGAGCCACGGGTCGAGCGCAACGACGAGCTGCCACCTTCGCGGCACGAGCACCTACTCCAAGACCGTCACGGTGAGGTAGGAGCGTGTTCGGGAGCACGGGGCTGCGGCGTGCATGCTGGGGCGTACGCTGAGTGATCGCGGGTCGGCTTCACGTCTGGCGCTGAAGCGGATACACTCACCCGGCCGACCGGGCCGCTCACGGGCGTCCCGCACGCCTGCAATCCGTTCGAGGAGCACATGTCCGTCGATCTCTCATCGCTCAATGAGGCCCAGCGAGACGCCGTCCTCGCTACCGAGGGGCCGCTGCTCGTGCTCGCCGGTGCGGGCTCGGGCAAGACGCGCGTGCTCACGTACCGTGTCGCGCACATCGTCGGCGACCTCGGAGTCTCGCCTGCGGAGATCCTCGCGATCACTTTCACGAACAAGGCCGCCGAGGAGATGCGCACGCGCCTCGGCGAGCTCGTCGGACCGGGCGTGCGCGCCATGTGGGTCATGACCTTCCACGCGATGTGCGTGCGCATGCTTCGCCTCGACGCCGAGCGAGTCGGCTTCACGCGCCACTTCAGCATCTACGACGATGACGACAGGAAGCGCATGATCGTGCGCGTGCTCGAGGAGCTCGGCATCGACGACAAGCGCTATCCGGCGAACGCCATCGGCTCGCGCATCTCCTCGGCGAAGAACGAGCTCGTCTCGCCCGAAGAGTTCGCTCAGCGTGCGGCGAGCCCGCTCGACAAGACAGCGGCCAAGGTCTTTCCGCGTCTTCAGCAGCGCATGCGTGAGGCCAACGCGATGGACTTCGACGACCTGCTCGTCGAGGCGCACCGCCTCCTTTCGGGCGACCCCGACGTGTTGGAGGCCTACCGCGACTGCTTCCGCTACATCTGTGTCGACGAGTACCAGGACACCAACCACGCGCAGTACCGGCTGGTGAACCTGCTCGCCGGCGGGTATCGGAACCTCATGGTCGTCGGCGACGACGACCAGTCCATCTACTCGTGGCGCGGCGCCGACATCCGCAACATCCTCGAGTTCGAGCGCGACTACCCCGACGCCACCGTGGTCAAGCTCGAACAAAACTACCGCTCCACCGCGCGCATCCTCATGTGCGCGAACGCCGTGGTCGCGAACAATCAGGGCCGCACGCCCAAGACGCTCTTCACCGCGAACGCCGAGGGGGAGAAGATCGCCTCGTACCTCGCGAGCGACGAGCGCGATGAGGCGCGCTTCATCGCCGCCGAGATCGAACGGCTCAGGCGTGAGGAGCACCGGGGCTACACCGACTTCGCCGTCTTCTACCGGACCAATGCCCAGTCACGAGCGATTGAGGACGCCTTCATGCGTGCGGGCGTGCCGTATCGCATCGTTGGCGGCACGCGCTTCTTCGACCGCGCGGAGATCCGCGACGTGATGGCGTACCTGAAGGTCGTCGTGAACCCGGCCGACGAGATCTCGCTTCGGCGCGTCGTGAACAGGCCCAAGCGGGGCATCGGGGACACGACGCTGGAGAAGGTCGACTTCGAGGCGCGCATCCGCGGGATCGGCTTCGAGGCCGGTCACGGGCTGGTGCCCTCCAATCTGTCACCCTGAGCGAAGTGAAGGGTCTCTGTCGTTACAGACTGAGATT
>CAYWCB010000101.1:0-3927 GCA_964456615.1 uncultured Eubacteriales bacterium
CCGAACCGGTGCCGCAAGACCGATCCGGAGACCTTCGTGAAAGATCGAGGCTAGGGGCGTTTGCCGCTCTCGTCGTCATCGGAGGCAGCAACGCGGTTGCCGTGCGCTTCAGCAACCTCGAACTACCGCCCTTCTGGGGAGCCGCGATGCGTTTCGTTGCCGCCGCGGCCATCTACTGGGCGATCCTTCTGATCAGTCGTACCGCCCTTCCGCGGGGTAGGGCGCTTCTCGGTTCTGCTCTCTACGGAGTCCTTTCAGTCGGGGCGAGCTACGCCTTGCTCTATTGGGCTCTCGTCGAGCTTGAGGCGAGCTTCGCGATCGTGCTCCTGTCGTTGGGCCCACTGCTCACCATGCTCTTGGCCGCGGCGCATCGCCTTGAGACGTTTCGCTGGCGAGGCTTGGCCGGCGCCTTGATAGCGCTCACGGGAGTGGCCGTCGGCATAGGCGCTGAGTTCGGCCGATCGGTCCCGATACCATCGCTCGTGGCGCTGATCGTCGCCGTGGTGTGTGTCTCGGAGGCGTCGGTCGTGTACAAGCTCTTCGGGAACATGGAGCCACTGGCCACCAACGTCGTCGCCTGCACGGTCGGGGCTGGCATTCTCCTGCTCGTCTCGCTCGTCGCTGGCGAAGAGTGGTTCTTGCCGACCGGCGCGCCGACTCTCGCCGCCTTCGGCTACCTCGTGGTCTTCGGCACAGTCGCGCTCTTCTACCTGTTCCTCCTCGTCCTGTCCCGGTGGACAGCGACTGCGACCTCGTACGCGTTCCTGCTGTTCCCGATCGCCACCATCGCCGTGGCAGCGCTGATCACCGACGAGAGGGTGACATGGCAGTTCCTGGTCGGAGCAGCTGTAGCTCTTGCCGGGGTGTGGGTCGGTGCGCTGTGGAAGCGCGCCGCCCGGCCAGCGGCAGAAGCCCTCCCTGCCGGGGCGGCTCCCGGCTGCGAGCCGCCGAATCCGGGATGCGCCTAGCCGACTGGCCGCGCCTTCGCCTACCCCGGGCCTGAGGGCTCGGATTGCTCCGTCACGGCCCGGACAGCACGAAACAGCCCCAGCCACCCAGCGAGGTGGTCGGGGCCGCCACGTTGCGGGCACCTGCTAGCATCGTCAGTGTGACTCGGCGAGCGTTCTTCGCCCGCTGAGGCCGTGAACGCAAGGACCCGAAGGCGTGTGTGGCCATCGCGAAGGAGGGCACCTGACGCAGCACGGGGCGGCGCCGAGGCCGGTTGGGGGCCGATGCCGAGACGAAGGGGAGTCGCATGAGCGAGTTCGCCATCCGTACCGAAGGTCTCACCAAGCACTACGGCAAGGTCGAGGCGCTCAACGACCTCGACCTCGAGATACCCCGGGGCGAGGTGTTCGGGTTCCTCGGGCCCAACGGGGCCGGCAAGACGACCACCATCCGCACGATGATGGACGAGATCCGTCCGACCAGAGGCACGGCGTCCGTCCTCGGCATGGACACGCACAAGAGGTCTGTCGAGATACGGAAGAGCATCGGATACCTGCCCGGGGACCTCGCGATGTATCCCAACCTCACCGGGTGGGACTCAGTGACCTACTTCGCGAACCTGCGCGGCGGCGTAGACAAGAACTACGTCAGAGAGCTCGCCGAGCGGCTCGATGCCGACATGGACAAGAAGGTCGGCGATCTCTCTTCGGGCAATCGGCAGAAGGTCGGCCTCATCCAGGCATTCATGAACAAGCCCGAAGTGCTCATCATGGACGAGCCGAGTTCAGGTCTCGACCCGCTCGTGCAGCGCGAACTCCAGAAGATGATGCGCGAGAAGGCCGAGGGCGGCTGTACCGTCTTTCTGTCGAGCCACACCCTTTCCGAGGTGCAGCGAGTAGCCGATCGCGTGGGTATCATCCGGCGAGGCTACCTCATTGCCCTGGAGTCTGTCCATGAGCTGAGGGCCAAGGCCTTGCGACAGGTCGAACTCGAGCTAGACGCACCGGTCGACGCGGCCCTCTTCGAGTCCGTCGAGGGCGTGAGCGACGTCAGAGTTCAGAACAACCACGTCGTCATGATGTTCGGCGGGGATGTCGGCGTGCTGCTCAGGGCCGCCGAACATCGCTACAACATCGTGGATATCAGCACGCAATCGGCGGACCTCGAAGAGATCTTCCTTACCTACTACCAAGAAGAGGAGGCGAGCGCCTGATGCTGGCCAACGTATTCGCGAAGACCATTCGCGACCGCTGGCTGGGATGGGCGATCGCGTGGTCGGTCGTTGGCTTCTTCATTGTCGTCGGGATGGTCGCCTACGAGGGGATGGATCTCGCGATCCTGGAGTCGTTCCCCGAAGCGTATCGGTCGCTCATCGGGCTGAGGCCCGGGATGGACGCGGGGGCGCTCGCCATCAGCGCGATCTACGGCACCTACGGGTCGCTCACCTTCGCCGCCATGGCCCTCGCGATGGGTGCGGCTTCCTTGGCCGGTGAAGAAGGCAAGGGGACGATCGGGTTGCTCATGGCGAATCCCAAGAGCCGCACTCACGTTCTGGTCTCCAAGATGCTCGCACTCGTCGCGCTCGCGGTGCTCGCATCTCTCGCCATGTGGGCCTTCGCAATCGTGACGCCGGCGGCGCTGGGCATCTCCATCGGCGATCTGGACGTCTTCGCCATCAACGTGCACATGCTCGCAATCGTGCTGTTCAACGGGCTTCTCGCCTTCGCCATCGGCGCCGCGACGGGCAATCGCGGGGCGGCCGTCGGCGCGACGGTGGCCGTTCTCGTGATCGGGTTCCTGGGCGCCGGCCTGCTTCCCCTCTTCGACTGGGGAGAGAACTGGGTCAAGGTCTTCCCCTGGCACTACTTCAACGGCAGCGAGCCGCTCTACAACGGAGTCGACTGGTGGCACATCGCCATCCTCGGAGGCGCCTCGGTTGTGTTCGCGCTCGCATCGGTCGCAGGCGTGAACCGTCGCGACTTCCACGGCCAGTCGGTCGGGACGACGATGATCGACCGTCTGAGGGCCAACCCCATGACGCGGAAGGTTGCCGAGAGATTCGCCGGTGGGGTGCGCGTCTCGTCGATCCGGTTCAAGACGGCTTCCGAGTACCAGTTCATGCTGTCTCTGGTCTGCTCGTACATGTTCTTCATCCAGATCCTGCTTGGCGTCTTCTGGGCCGCCCTGCCGGAGACCGTGATGCAGATGGTCGAGCAGCTTCCTGAGGGAATGGGGGCGCTCTTCGAGCTGTTCGGGGGCGGCAACATCGCTACCCCGGCGGGCTGGTTCCAGATCGAGACCTTCGGCATGATGGCGCCGATCATGGTCATGGTCGTCACGATCGCCATAGGCGCCGGCGCGGTAGCGGGCGAGGAAGAGAAGCGCACCATGGGGCTCCTGCTCGCCAACCCGATCGGCCGTTCGCGGATCATCGTCGAGAAGGTATGGACCATGGTGGCCTACGCCGCGGTTGTGGGCGTGGTGTCGTTCGTCGGCACTTGGTTCGGCGCCTTGGTCGGCGACATGGGCATCGGGGTCTGGGACATCGCTTCGACCTGCGTACTGCTCACGTTGATCGGGATCGCCGGCGGCGGCCTGGCCCTGGCGATCGGGGCGGGGACCGGACGCAAGGGCAGCGCGGTCTTCGGCGCCATCGGCGTCATGGTCGCCATGCACGTGATGAACTCGCTCGGAGAGATCGCCGAGAACCCCTGGTGGCAGAAGCTCTTGCCCTTCTACTACTACCTGGGCGGCGACCCGCTCAACGAGGGCATGGATTGGGTGCACGCGGCCGTGCTAGTGGGGCTCTGCGTCGTGCTGATCGCGGCGGCGTTCCCGCTGTTCCAGCGGAGGGACGTGCGCGAGAAGGCGTAGGGGCCGCCCCCGTGCGGACGTGTCGAGGTGGTCGGGCGTTCCCTGTTGTCCTTGGTCACTGTCTCCTCCTCGATTTCGGGTCTCATCACCCTCGAGGATGGAGCA
>CAYWCB010000101.1:3937-7174 GCA_964456615.1 uncultured Eubacteriales bacterium
GTCGCTCGCGAAGGACAGGCCGGCCTGGTGTTGCTCGTTGAGGTTGACCTTCATACACCACTAGCGGGGACGCTAACTGCGGAACTCGCACTTCACACGCGGATACCCGCACCGGTCGTCGACGACGCGATGGCCGCGATCGGAGCATAGAAGGAGACGACGATGCCAGGACTACTCAGGGGCATGGCGCGCACTGCGGTCATCGCAGGCACGGCTACCGCGACATCGAATGCGGTGAATCGCCGGATGGCGGCCAAGAACGTCGCCGCCTACGGTGATGCCCAGCAGCAGTATCAGCAGCAGACCGCGCAGCCGGCGCCGCCGGTCGCTGTCGGTGCTGGTCCATCGCCAGCCGCGGTCGTGCAGCCGGCCGCAGCGCCGGGTGGAGAGGACACACTCACCCAGCTCGAACGCCTCGCCCAGCTCAAGGCCCAGGGCATCCTCACAGAAGAGGAGTTCGCGGCCCAGAAGGCCAGGATCCTCGGGATGTGATGTATCGGCGTGAGGAGGACTCCCCGCGCCATTTGCGCTCTGTCGGGTACAAAGAGACTGATCGTTCTGCGAAGGGAGGTGCATCATGACGAGGATTGCAGAATGGGTGTTGGGAATCCTCGGTGGAATCGCCGCCTTCATGGGGCTGTTCATCCTGTACGCGGGGGAGAACCAGTACATCGGAATCGCCGGAGATCTGACGTGGCGAGTGGGCGACATCGAGTCCGTGTGGGGCTACGGGTTCGTGATCGGCGGTGCCGTCTTGCTGCTGGGAGCCTTCGTGCTCCTGCTGTGGGAACGCAACCACCCCCACGTGTACGCGGAGCAGAGTGAGCGCACCGGACTCGTCACGCACATCGTCGTGTTCGTGCTGGTCAACGGGTTCCTCTGGCTCCAGGACATCGTCGCCGGCGGCGGACTGGAGTACGCATACTGGGTGACCATCCCCTGGGGCCTTGGCCTCGTGGCGCACGTCGTCACCTACCTGAGCACCGGTCGGCACCCGAGCTTGCCGAAGCCCACTGGGTGATGGTGAGAGCCGGCCGTTCTTTCGCGACATCCGACGCGCGGGCGCCGCCTGTGGACGCCGCTCCGTAGGTGGCGCCCGTCGCATCCGCCAAGGTCTTGCTCGCATTTCGTGGCTGGGTGCAGGCGCGGACGGTGTGCGAGCCGGACTCGGTGTGTTCCGACGCAGCCCTCTCCCCATCATGCCGACGCTACCGGGCGCTCTCTCTCAGGGGGTCGCGCTACTCCCTGCTCAGGGCGAACGTCCCATCCTCCCGCAGCTTGACGGGCGTCTCGAAGTCCTCGGCTGACAGCTGCCGAACGAGTGCTGCGGACTCCCCGCTGGGGTCCACCTTCGGCACCCCCGGCTCGGCGATCCGCAGCGAGAGCCACTTCCCGCCGAGCACCCGGCCGTTGCCGGCAACGCGGACCGTCAGCAGGCCCGAGAGGGCGAGGTTCCCTCGTCGGTTGAAGTTCTTCCACCCCGCGAAGTTGCCGAGCGAGTAGGCGACGAGTCGGCCCTTGTACGCCTCCAGGCCGCGCACGACATGAGGCCCGGAGCCGAGCACGAGGTCCGCGCCGGCGTCGATGACGGCATGCGAGAACGCTCGCGAGTCGCCTCGGAACTCGCCGTAGGCCGTCTCCGCGCCCTTCGGCGTCCTCGTCTTGTCCGCCCCTTCCGCACCCGCGTGCATGAGCACGACGACGACGTCGGCGTCTCCATCCACTTTGCGTACGAGCGCCTTGGCGGCACCGAGGTCGCCGATGTACGGGCTCCATGCGTAGGGCGAGAAGCCGAGGAAGGCGACGCGAAGGCCATCCACCTTCTCAACGGCGACCGTGTCCACGAGCCCTGTGTAGGAGATGCCGTTCGCCTCGAGCGCAGCGCGGGTCGACTTCCGCCCGGCAGCGAAGTAGTCGTTGGAGTGGTTGTTCGCCATGTTCACGACGTCGAAACCGGCCCACGCGAGGGCCTTCGCGTTGGCGGGGGGTGCTTGGAAGGCGAAGCACTCGGAGGAATCCCGCCCGTCGCACTTGGATGGACCGCCGTTGCCGAAGGTGCCCTCCAGGTTCGCTACCATGATGTCCGGCTTGGCCGTGTAGGCCCGTGTCGGCTCGAAGAGCGCCCGGCCGCCATTCGGCGGATTGCCGTACTTCGAGCCCGGGGTCAGGTCGCCCACCCAGCCGATCACGACCTCGCGGGAAGCGAGATCGGAATCGGCGTCGCCGGCGGCCGCCTTGGCGTCACCGCCGTCGGACGGCGTGTCGGCAGTGCGCGTGGCGGCTGTGGCCGCGGTCACGGTGGCTGGAGCACTCGCGGTAGCGGTCGCCTCCGCTGCTCTTCCAGCTTGCTGGGTCGCGAGTCGGTGAACGAGGTCTGGACGGGTGATGAACGCCGCGACGACGAGCGCCGCGGCGGCGAGCAGGAGGAAGCCTCTGGTCGCGCGTCGGCGTCGCTTGCGGCGAGCCGCCGAGAGCCGCGCCATGCGCGGCTGATCGAGCAGGCTCGGCGGGAGTCGCTTGTCTCCGGGTCGTGGCACGAGCCGATTCTAGCGCGCCTTTTCCGGCCTGCGCGCGGCCGCTCGCCTACCCGTAGCGAATCCGGGAATCGCGCAGGTCCAGCACCTGCTCGCGACTCAACTCGGTTGCCGCGCTCAGATTCGCGAGTCTCACGTCTACATCGTGGAGGCGCTCGCTCATCACGGCGAGCAGCCGTCTGGCGATCGCGCTGGGCACGAGCTTGAGGATGTCGCCTCGGTCTATCTCGCGCACACCGCAGTCGGTCATCGCACGCGCGGTCGCCGACCGGGGTCCGCCGCCGAAGAGGGCCATCTCGCCGAAGATCTCCTCGGGACCCAGCACGGACAGCCGCATCTCGCGACCTTCGGACACGTTGATGATCTCCACCTCGCCCGAGTCGACGACGTACATGTGCTGACCCTCGTCACCTGCCTTGAAGATGGTCTCGCCAGCGGCGAAACGCTTGTGCGTGCCGTGTTCTTCGAGCACCATCGGCAATCGCTCCTTCCGGACGGCGTCATGGGAGACTGGAGCGGATAGGCCGCTGAGACGCGAAGATGGAGGAACTGATCCGGTTCCGTCTCGAGCAAAGGACCAACGACCTGGCAGATTGTTTTCGGATTCCGGATCGGAGTTCCGGCGGGTGTGAAGACTCGGCATCCTAACCTCAATCTTTAACGAGCATCTGGAATCCACCTGGGATTCACGCCTGGAATAGGC
>CAYWCB010000102.1:0-7156 GCA_964456615.1 uncultured Eubacteriales bacterium
CAGGAATCCGACCCAGGGGCTCGTGTTCTGAGGGTCGACGTTGTAGGTCATGTCCGGGTTGGCCTTGACGCCATCGGCCATGAGCTGGTTCAGGGTATCCTCGCCGACGAACGCCGACTTGTAGTTCGTCTCCGCGCCGTCCTTCTTGGCGGCCTCGTTCTCGTAGTACTCGCCCGTGAGCACGGCATCGCGCGCCTTGTACACGACCGATGCGACAAGACCGTCTTGGACGTGCTTTGTGAACTCACTGGTCGTGAGCTCCTTCGTCGTCCCGCCGGGCTTGAAGGTCTGGCTCACGACGAGCACGAGCGCCGCCAGGAGCGCCAGGTAGAGCAGTACCGTCCTCAAGTTCCTGTTCAACGCCATGTCCGATCTCTTGCGGCCTCGGCTCCTACCGCCTCGGCCGACGTGCCTTCCTGCTCGGGCCGGTCCGCCATCGCGCTATGTTCCGTAGACCTCCGGCTTGAGTATCCCCACATATGGGAGGTTGCGATATTTCTCGGCATAGTCCAGCCCGTACCCAACAACGAACTCGTCGGGGATGTCAAAGCCGACGTACTTGCAGCGGATGGGCACCCGCTGCTTGCCCTCCTTGCTAAGCAAGGTGCATACCTCAAGCGATCGCGGCCCGCGTGAGGCGAGGTTCCGAAGGAGGTACTTGAGCGTGAGCCCCGTGTCGAGGATGTCCTCCACGACGAGGACGTGCCGGTCCTCGATGCCTTCGTCGAGGTCCTTGATGATCCGCACCACGCCCGATGACTTGGTCGACGAACCGTAGCTCGACACCGCCATGAAGTCCAACTCGACGGGGCTTGAGATCTGGCGTGCCAGGTCCGCGACGAAGAGCGCTGCTCCACGCAACACCGCGATGAGCAGGACGGCTTCGTCCCCGTAGTCGGCGCTGATCTCATCGCCCAGCTCTGCGACGCGGGTGCGTATCTCGTCCTCCGTGAGCACTACATGTTCGACGTCCGGATGCATGCATCTCTCCGCATTCTCGCCTCTTGCCCACAGCGTGCGGAACGTCGCCGCTATCGGCGGCCGTCGGCCCCGACGCTCCTGTCCCAGGTGAGCCTGACCGCGCGCTGCGTGTCAGGGGTCACGCGGAACTCCTCGCCCATGCGAACCCCTGCGAGCCAAATGATACGCCCGCCCGCACGCACGACGGGAGTGCCCGGGCGCTGCCGTCGCGGGACCTTCGCATCGATCAGTAGGTCCGAGAGCTTCCGCGTGCCGTCCATGCCCAGGGGCCGCATCCTGTCGCCTGGCCTGACGCTGTCGACGACGAGCGCGCTGTCGAGACCCGTTGCGTCGATGGTGATCGAGTCGGCCGATGCAGCGATGTCCGATACCGGCACCTCGACAGCGGCGATCGACCCGCACTCGCCCAGATCGACGTTGCCGGGGATCTCCAGCAACCCGGGCGTCAGGCGCGCCGGTGATCCCAGTGTGCGCGTCACGAGCATTCTGCCGTATTCGCCGAACGCCTTCAGCCCTCCGGGAAGGTCGTGGGCGAACCCCTCTTTCGCGAGCCCGTCGACCAGCGCGTCGACGTGCGGGAATTCCAGGCGCGACGCCTCGGGGAAGGCCTCGCGCACGGCTGCGCGTATCGTCCGGCGTGCCATGGCGCGCGAGAGGGTGAGCATCGCGGCGCGATCGAAGGCGACTTCACCTGCGATCGCGTCGATCTTGGCGAAATCGCGCGCGAACGCCTCCGCCATCTCCTCGAGCAGCGCGTCTTCGTCCGCCAGCACGTCGAGCGTTCGGCTGAGCGTACGCCTGAACCGGGGATTCACCGATTCGGCCACCGGGACGAGCTGGTGCCGCACGAGCGCCCGGAAGCGCTCAGTGTCCACGTTGGTGGCATCCTCCCGCCATTCCTGGCCGATCTCGCGAAGCCATTCACGGACGTCCACACGCGACGATTCGAGCAGCGGCCGCACGACACGGCCCCTGACCGGCGCGATCGATGACAGGCCCTTCCCGCCCGCACCCGTGAGCGCGCGCATGAAGAACGTCTCGATCCGATCGTCTAGCGTGTGCGCTACCGCGATGCGACCGATCTCTCGCGGCACGCCGGAAACGTCGCAGCGCGCGTCCAGCTCCTCTTCCGCAAAGCGGTAGCGGATCCGGCGGCCCGCGTCCTCTAGGTTCAGGCCCTCGCTCTCGGCGTAGGCCGCCACGTCGTAGCGAACCGTCGAGAGCTCGACTGCGAGTTCTCTGCAGAGGGCTTCGACGAACGCCTCGTCGGCGTCGGACTCCGCGCCTCGAAGCATGTGGTTCACGTGTAGGGCATGCAGCTCGATCTGCGGAGCCTGTGTCTCGTCGCCAAGCCAGCCCCCCGCGAGCAAGCGCAGAAGTGCCGTGGAGTCGGCGCCACCGGAGACGAGCGCGACCACGCACGCCCCGGCAGGGAGCATGTCGTGGCGGGCCGCACAGGAGCGAGCAGCCTCAGGCAGCGAACCGGGGTCGGCCTCGCGAGGTCGGGCGGTGTTTGGATCGAACGGCATGCGACAAGGGTACCCCGTGGCCGCGACAGGGGCGCGTCGCTACCCTTCCGGCTCCTCATCCTCCTCGGCGAGCCAGCCCTCCCTCTCGGCGATCTCCACGACCCACCGGGCGCACCTTCCCACGAGGTCGGCGCAGTGGACCCAGCGCCCGGGTGCGCCCATGTCACCGAACGGGGCGACGACCTCCTCGCACGTGCTCGCACGCTCGTCCTCGACGAACCGCTTGCACAGCTCTCCGGCCGCGTCATACGAGGGCTCCCACGCATCGGAGGGCTCCTCGCGTCCGCAGAGCAGCCCCGCGGCCATGACCGCGCCGGCGAGCGCCCCGCACGTGCACCGGGAACCGCCGAAGCCCTCGCAGAAGCCGGAGGCGACCCTCGTGACCTGCGGCGGAAGTGGTTCTGACGCGATCTCGTTGACCGCCTTGAGCACGGATTCGGCACACCAGTACCCGGACTCGTAAAGCGACGACGCGCGCAGCTCGGCTTGCTCGGCTCGAGAGCGACGGCCGCCCGAGGGACCGAGCGACCGCACCTCCCGAGGCCCTCGAGACCTGCAGGTTCCATCGTTCGCGCCCGCAGCGCCTTCGTCGCTCATGCCCGCAGCGCCTTCGTCGACATGACCTTCTCCGTGGCGCCGAGGTACGCGTCGAGTATGAGAGCCAGACCGGCCGCGAGGACGGCCCCTTGTAGCGTCACCGCGGGGTCCAGGTTCACGAGACCGTTGATGATCGGCGACCCGAGCCCACCCGCGTTCGCGATCGCGCCGATGGTGGCAGTGGACACGTTGATCACCACCGACACGCGCACTCCAGCAACGACGACGGGGGCGGCCAGCGGCATCTCGACGCGCCAGAGCGTCTGCCGAGGACTCATGCCCATGGCCGTGGCGCTCTCGGTGATGCTGCTCGGCAGACACTGGAGCCCCGCGATGGTGTTCGCGAGGATCGGCAGCACGCCGTAGATGGTGAGCGCGAGCACGATCGGCTCGAAGCCGAAGCCGAGCAGCGGAACGGCGAGCGTGAAGACAGCCACCGGCGGAAAGGTCTGGCCCAGGTTGGTCAGGTCGTGCACCACGTCGAAGAAGTCGCGCCCCGCAGGCCTGGTCACGAACACGCCGAGCCCCACCCCGATGACGATGGAGAGCGCGCTCGACACGGCGACCATCGCGAGGTGTTGTCCTATGAGCTCGAGCATCGTCGCGTCCGGATAGAGAAGCCGCGTCTCGTCCGGGAACAAGCGTCCGAGAACCGTCTCCCATACCTGGGGCACGGCGGCAAGCGCCAGGTAGGCCGCGAAGGCGACGCTCGGCCACAGCAGCGCCCGCCATGTCCGACGCCTGCTCATTCGAGCGGCCTTGCGAAGCGCGCGACGATCGATTCGACGCTCACACTCCCGACGATCGCGCCGTTCTCGTCGGCCACGGGGACCGCCGCGACGCCGAGTTCGAGGATGGTGCTCAGGGCCTCTCTGAGGTGGGCCGACAGCGGCACCGTCACGTCGACTCCCTCGGCCTCGGACGCGGGCCCCAGCGCCTCCGAGATCGGCGCGAGCGTGAGCCGCTTGAGCGCGCGCTCGCTGCCAACGAAGTCGGCAACGAACGCGTCAGCAGGATACGCGAGGAGGCGCTCGGGCGCGTCCACCTGCACGAGCCGACCCTCGCGCATCACCGCGATGCGATCGCCGAGCTTCACGGCCTCCTCCATGTCGTGCGTCACGAAGAGCACGGTCTTGCGAAGCCGCCGCTGTATGCCGAGGAACTCCATCTGCAGCTTGTCGCGGGTCAGCGGGTCGACGGCCCCGAACGGCTCATCCATGAGAAGCACCGGCGGGTCCGCGGCGAGCGCCCGCGCCACCCCGACCCGTTGCGCCTCGCCGCCCGAGAGCTCGTCCGGGTACTTCGGGCCGTACGAGTCCGGGTCGAGGCCGACGAGCTCGAGCAGTTCGAAAGTGCGCTCGTCGACGCGACGTTGCTCCCACTTCAGGAGCTTCGGCACGACGCCGATGTTCTGACGCACCGTCCAATGCGGGAAGAGCCCGACGCCCTGGATCGCGTATCCCACGCCCCTTCTGAGTTCCTCGGGCCTCAAGTCGCATACATCCGTGCCGTTGAGCCTGACCGTGCCCGAGTCCGCCTCTATCAGCCGGTTGACCATCCGCATGGTCGTTGACTTGCCGCATCCCGAAGGGCCGATGAGGATGCACACGCAGCCTCGAGGGATGTCCAACGAGAAGTCGGCGACGGCCGGCCTCGGCGCTCCGGGGTAGGTCTTCGATACGTGTTCGAATCCGATCATGCCCCTGCCCCGGTATCGGCCTGAGCCAGGCGTCCTTCTCGGCTTCGCCGCGCCAAAGTGCGCTGCGCAAGCCGCAACACCTCGTCGGCGAGGACCGCGAGCAGCACGAGCGCGACGGAGCCGAGCATCGTGAGGTCCATCGCCTGCTGTGCGAGCCCGCCGAAGATGAGCGTGCCGAGCGTGAATGCCGCCACGAAGGCGCCCAGCGACGAGTTGCCGATGGTCTGGACGGCCGCCGTTCTCTCGCCCGAGAACAACACCGGCAGCGCGAGCGGGACACGGATCCGCCACATCACCTGCGCCGGCGTCATGCCCATCCCTCTCGCCGCGTCCACGACGTCCTCGGAAACCGCCTTGAGCCCCGCGTGGGTGTTCCGGGTGATGGCAAGGAGCGCATAAAGGGTGAGCGCGACGACCACCGGCGCCCAGCCGAGCCCGCCGATACCGAGCGACTCGGCGAGCGGCACGTGTTGCCGAAGCCACGTCAGAGGGGCGAACAGCAGGCCGATCATGGCGAGGCCGGGGATCGTCTGGAAGATGTTCACGACCGCGAACACGGGCTGCTCGATACGGCGCATGGAGAATGCGAGCCCACCCAGCGCGAACCCGAGGACCGTCGCGGCCGCGAGCGCGGCCGCCGAATACGTCACCGTGTTGCGCGCGTAGGCCCAGAACGAGTCGCCGACGTTCGCATACTCCCTCATCATGCCCAGGTCCGCGAGCGCTCCCGTTGCCAGCATCACGACGAACGCTGTGGGGACGCTCGCCGCGAGGAGCACGCCCGCCACCGAGCTCAGACCGAGCTCTCTGCGAGCCGACAGCACCACCGCATAGGCGGCGATCGCGGAGAACCAGGCGCCCGGCCCCACGGACAGCCGCGCGAAAGAGCCCTCCGCCGGGACGAGCCGGAGCGCGGCCACCTCGCAGAGCGCGATAGTCCCCGGGACGAGGGCGGCGGCGACCCATCCACGGGAGTAGGCGAGACGCCTCGCTTCCCCCGGCACGAGGGACAAGAGAGCTACGAGCGCCCAGCCGGACAACAGGGCGACCGTCCAGCCGATGCCAACGGAATCCGGCAGGGAGACCCCGGTGCCGGTCCGCAGTCGGTTCGCCGCCAGCGTCGCGAAGGGCAGGAGCCACAGCGAGAGAAGCCCGAGAGCCACGGACGTGATGCCGACCTTGTGCACGCCTCTGCGAGGAGACACCCGGACTCCCAGTGCGACCGGATACGTTGCGATTGCGGCACCCTCGGCAGCGTTGCCGGTGCAGCCGCTCGCGGGCTAGTCGAGGTAGCCGCCGCTCTTGAGGTAGTCCTCGGCGACCGAGTCGGCGGCCTCGCCGTTGACCTGGATGCGAGCATTGAGCTCCTGCAGCTTCTCGAGACTTAGCCCTTCGAACGGCGCTTTCAGAAGCGACTCGATCTCGGGATACGCCTCCACGATATCGGTTCGCGTGATAGGAACGGGCCAGTACACGGGCTGGGCTCCCATGTCGTCCTCGAGCACCATGAGACCAAGGTCCGCGAGCGCACCGTCCGTACCGTACGCCATGCCGAAGTTGACGCCGTCAGTCCCGTCGGCGACCGCCTTCTCCGTCTGGGCGGTGTTGCCGCCCGCCAGACGCACCTGCTGCTCCCTCGTGAGCGTGTAGCCGTAGGTGACCTCGAACTGCGGGTTCGCGTCGGGGTTGGTGAAGAACTCGTCGGATGCGGCGACCTTCGTCGGCTTGCCCGCCTTGACGTAGGCGGCGAAATCCGACATCGACTTCAGTCCTTCCTCCTCGGCGAAGTCTTGCCTGGCCGCTATTGCCCACGTGTTGTTCGCCTTTGCGGGCGTGAGCCACACGACGTCGTTGGCTTCGAGGTCGGCGTCCTTCACTGCGTCGTATCCCGCCTGGCCGTTCTTGTACGTCTCGACGTCCGAGTCGGGGAAGAAGATGACGCCCGAACCCGTGTACTCGGGGTAGATGTCGATCTCCTTGTTCAGGAGCGCCTTGCGGACGACGTCGGTCGTGCCGGTCTGGCTGTTGTCTACCACCTCGTAGCCGGCATCCTCGAGCACGAGCTTGATGATCGAGGAGAGGAGCTCGCCCTCGGTGTCGATCTTCGAGCCGATCGTGATACGCCCCGCCTCGGTCGGCTGCTCGGAGCCGCCGTTCGAGGTCTCCTCGGCGCACCCGACGAGCAGAGCGGTGCTCAGGACGAGTGCCACGGTGATCATGCCAACGAGCAGGCGCTTCATGACGGTCCCTCCCAAAGGAACGGCAACTGCTTACGTGGCTGCTTATTCTACGTATAAGCAGTTCGCATGCAAGTACGTGGCTGCGAGGCGATGATGTCGGCTGCCGCGCA
>CAYWCB010000103.1:0-7115 GCA_964456615.1 uncultured Eubacteriales bacterium
GGGGCTGCAGGGCGTGAACCTGCGCGAGAACGACTTCGTCGAGCACCTGTTCATCTCGAGCACCCACGACCACGTGCTCTTCTTCTCGACGAAGGGCAAGGTCCATCGGATGAAGGTACACGAGCTCCCGGTGGGCTCGCGCCACGCGCGCGGGACGGCGGTCGTGAACCTCCTGCCGTTTGCCGCCGACGAGCAGATCGCAGCAGTCATCACGACCAAGGACTTCGGCGCCGAGGACTACCTGCTCTTCGCCACGAAGCTCGGCATGGTGAAGAAGACCGCGATGCAGGCGTACTCTCGCGTGCTCTCCACCGGCATCATCGCCATCAACCTGCGTGAAGGCGACGAGCTCATCGCGGTGAAGCGGGTGAAGCCCGGCGAGAAGATCATGATGGTCGCCTCCTCGGGCAAAGCTATCAAGTGGGACGAGTCCGAGGCGCGGCCGATGGGGCGCGATACGATGGGCGTCAAGGGCATGACCGTGAGGGAAGGCGAGCGGGTGCTCGGCATGGAGGTCGCGCCCGAGGGCGGCGAGCTCTTCGTTGTCACCGAACGCGGGTACGGCAAGCGAACGCCCGTCAGCGAGTACCCCGAGCACCATCGTGGAGGCCAGGGCGTCAAGACGGTCCAGGTCACGCCGAAGAAGGGCGATCTGGCCGGCATGAAGATGGTTGCGCCGCAGCACGAGTTGATGCTCATCTCCGAGGAGGGCGTCGTCATCCGCGTGCGCGCCAACGACATCTCGCGCCTGGGGCGCTCGACGCAGGGCGTGAAGGTGATGAACGTCTCGGAGACCGATCGGGTGTCGGCAATCGCACGGGTGTCGGCCGGGAAGAAGCAATGCCAGGTCAAGGCCGCTATAGAGGGCCAAGAGAGCCTCATCGAGGGCGAGAAGCCTCAAGAAGCCGTCGAGGTCGACGATCGGGAGGCCGAGGCCGAGGAGCTCGCGAGCGAGGAGTTCGAGGACGAGGAGGAGTGAGCCGCGCCCGGGGCAGCGCGCGAAGCCGGGGCACACGAGGGAAATATTGAGAGCCCGTGTACCTGCGTTAAGCAGGCATTGTGATTCCCGAAGAGGGCTTGTCAGCGGGCACTTTGCGGTACCATGTGCCTAATGAGGGGCATCACGACGCCCATAGCGGAAGCAGCCAGTCTGCCCAACTGGTCGCTTCACCTGCTGTTATGGGTAGTTGCCCCTGGGGCCTTGTGCTAGTTTGGCAGGCGTTGGTGTCGGAGAGGTATCCCCACCGATGAGCGGCGGGTACCCGGAGGAGGGATGACTAGAGGGGAAGAGGCCGCATGTGAAGGTCGCCGGTCGACCCTGTTTCGGGAGCCGCGCCGGCATGGGACACAAGCAGACGAAATGCAGTCAGTCCACATGATGGGGATATCGCATCGATTTGAAACAGAGGAGGTAGGATGAGAGCCATAAGTAAGAAGAGTCGCTTCAGGTCAGCGATCAGCATGACGCTATCGCTGGCCTTGCTGCTCTCGCTGGTCACCATACCGGCGTTCGCGGCAACCCCGTCGAAGTACGTAGCGGGCTCGCTGAGCCCAGGCGCGACGAAGCTCACAAGCGTCGTCGGGGCCGAGTACGAAGACGGCCTTGAAGGAACCGTGACGGTCGAGGCGACCATCACGGCGGCTACGGCGGCCGGGTTCCCGTTCTCGAACTACGGCAACCCGGCGCTCCAGGACATACCTTGTCCGACGGCCGCCGCACGCACGATCAAGCTCCTCATCAACTGGGACGGGAGCGAGATCACGACCGAGGTCGTGGGTGCGCCGACCGACACGGTCGACATGGTCCTGGCCAAGATCAACGCGCAACTCGGCGCGGCCTCGGACGTAGAAGACAAGCACAAGCTGATCGCGGGCCGCGACTCGCTTGGTCGCCCGTACATCCGGATGCAGAAAGCCGGCTCCGAGGGCTACATGGAGATCTGGGACGAGTACACGGCCACCACGTCCAGCAACGGCATCGTCGACTTCCTGGTCTACGGGCTCCCGTCGGTCAGCCAGACCAAAGACGTGAGCGGCGATCCTCCGCTCTCGAGTACGGGCACGGACAACGAGTGGTTCGACCGCAAGTGGACGTTCACGGCAATCAACGGCGTCACGTTCGACACCCACGACTTCACACCGGGCTCGTGGGACGACGGCATGCCGGGCGAGGGCCGGTTCAACGACTGGGAGGTCGACGAGGTCAGCGGCCTGTTCACAGGTATAGAGATCGACTTCCACGGGCTGGAGGTCTACCTCGCTACGGCCGACCGCTTCACCTCGGTCGCAACCGGCAAGGCTATGCTCTACCTCGCGAACGGCAAGCGCGATCCTAGGTACAGCTGCGGCAACTCCGTCGACAACGACACGTTCGTCGCGGGCAAGATCGAGACGGCAACCGTGAACGTCGCCGTTCCGGACGATAGTGGCAGCCACAGCAAGTACGAGAACGCCATCAACGGCGTCCGCGTGCTCTTCCCGGCGGACGGGTTCAAGTTCTCGGCGAACCCGGTCACCAAGGGCGGCAACAGCGCGAGGATCTTCGGCAGTCCTTGGGACGAAGATGGCATGACGACCAACGACTCGCTCGTCGCGAGCTCGACGGCGTTCGGCCCGATGCTCGAGGCCACCGGCTTCGTGCGCCTGGCGGACAACGGCGCCGCGATGCAGCTCATCGCATCGCTGACGGCCACGACGACCGCGGGCGCATACGACGACCCCGGCGTCAAGATCTGGATCCGCAACGTGGGCGCCCCGCTCGACAGCTGGGTGCCGCTCTTCTGCCCGCCGTTCTGCGACGAGACCGAGCCGATGTACGTCGAGCCGGATGTCTTGAGCGCGGTGGCATGCCGGGCAGAGCGCAACCGCGCCGGCGGCAAGACGCTCCTCGAGGTGCGGCCGACGGACCAGTACGGCAACCTTCTCGATCCGGACGGGGTTACCGTGACGGCCACTGATGCCAGCGGTGCCGCGAACACCGCCATCGAAGAGCTGACAGAAACGAAGTATGCCTGGACCCTCAAGGGTGTCGGCATCAACAAAGCCACGGTCACGGCGACCAAAGGCCAGGTCTCGAAGACCGCCAGCTGCACGGTCGACACGACCGGCATCGGCGAGCCCGCCCAGGTGAAGGTCGTTCCGGTCGACAAGGACGGCAAGCACTGGGGTACGCCTGTCACCGAGTGGGAGGCCTATTCGAAGCCGGCCTTCTACCTGCAGCTGGTGGATGCCAACGGCAACCCCACGTCGTACGTCTACACCGACCCCGACACGCCCAAGAAGGACGCGCGGATGTTCTTCGCGACCATGGCGAGCGTCGAGGGCAAGGCCGACGACGCGACGACCTTCATCCACGATGGATGGTCGCGCTCCTCATGCCTGTGGGGCTCGGGTGCCCCCTGGCCGTTCAAGTTCAGTCGTCGTCCCGCCAAGGGACCGGATACGTGGACGATCGTTGCCACGGCGGCCGGCGGTCTCGTCGAGCCCGCCCCGTTCACGGTCATCACGATCGGTGCCAAGGAGAAGAAGTACGTCGGCGTGCCGGACCACATCAAGGTCACGGCCATCGAGACCGCTCCCGCGGAATACGCCAAGTGGGACGACCTGTACAACAACAAGGGCGACGACTACGACGATGACGCCTTCGGCTATGCCAGGGGCGACGGGATCGACGAGGTGGTCCTGACCGCACAGGTCGTCGACAAGTACGGCGATCCTGTCACCGACACCGCCGTCGTAGGGAACAAGAAGATCGTCTTCCAGATCCCGATCTACTACGGCGTGAACGGCGTGCTGCCCACCGGTAGCGTCTACGTGACCAAAACGAACGCTTCCGGCGCCGCCACCACCACGGTGAAGGCCTGGCGCGGCACGTGCTCGAAGACGCACCTGCCGCACTGGCTGTCGCGCAAGCTGACGGACCACGGCAAGGGCGGCCGCGGTGGGAAGTACGACAACAGTGCCGAGAACGGCAACCACTCCATCGACACCTGGTTCACCCCGATCAAGGTCAAGACGGACGTCCTCACGACAGCCGCTCAGAACTGGGCCAACCCGTGCACGAGCGAGGTCGTGCCCAAGGGCTTCGGCTTCGCGTACTTCCACAGCGGTCGGATGGAGGCGGAGCTCGAGGAGACCCAGGAGGGCTGCGACAAGGACCTCCTCCTCGCTGACGGAGTGGACTCCACCAAGTGGGAGGCCACCGTCCTCGACTGCGCGTTCGACATCCCGGTCGCGGGCTGGCCGGTCAAGTTCACCACGAACTTCGGTTCGTTCACCGGTGGCGTGAAGTCGGTCGAGACCTCGACCGGCGCCGACGGGAAGGCAGCCGTCACGCTCACCGGTACCGAGGCTGGCAAAGCCGTGCTCTTCGCGATCGATCGCCAGGGTTCTGTGGAGATGGACAGGGTCGAGTTCACCGACTGGCGGACCGTCGCCTCGGTCATCGACGCCACCGTGCGTGCCGGCGATCGTGCCTACGCCAAGGTCAGGGTCTGGTGGGAGAACTTCCGCACCGGCCAGAAGCTGATGTGGGATCCGAAGGGCGGCCGTCACCAGTACGGCCACCAGGACATCGAGGAGTCGGGCAGCAGCCACGCGAACTTCGAGGCTTGGGACGCGAAGGTCTTCGGCTGGTACACCGACAACGAAGGTGTGACCAAGCCCACCCGCACGAACTGGGCTGAGCTCGAGTCGAAGAACGCCACGGACACGAACGCCGACGGCAAGATGGACGCCGTCGACATCATGGTTCCGGCGGAGGACGACGAGCACTCCAAGATCCAGCTCGAATCGGCGGGCAAGCGCTACGCGCTCGTCGGCGGTGGCGTGTTCGGCCGCGTGTGGGTAGGCAAGATCTTCTACGACCAGAAGTCGATCACTGCCGCCTTCGCCCGTCCCGAGGTCGAGTTCGTCAAGGAGGCCAAGCTCAAGGCCGAAGGCACGCAGTTCAGCGACGGCCTGAGCGTCACAGGTGAGAACTTCACGCCTGGCCAGGGTGCGCCGGACTACGTCGACTGCGTCGACATCTTCCTCGGCGACATCACCCAGATGGGGTCGGGCCGCCACTACAAGAAGGCCTACAAGTGGATCGGCAAGGCCTACGTCGGCAAGGACGGCGTGGTCATCCCTGTCGTCGTCGGCGACTCGCGCCTGAAGCAGATGGCGCCTGGCCTGTACGACATCACGGTCGACGGCTTGGTCTTCAAGAACGGCCTGGAGATCAAGAACATGTTCGGCATGGCGTCGCTGCGGATAGGTGACGCGAAGAGGTCTGGCGGCATCTACTACCTCAACCCGTACATGTCGATCGCGCATCCGAAGACCCACTACAGGCTCAACGTGAACGCCTTCGGGAACGAGAGTATGGAAGTCTGGGCTGGCCACACGAAGCTGGCGAACACCGGTGCCACCGGTCTGTTCATCCTTCCGGCCGAGCGTCTCCCCGCCGGCCACAACCTCGTGACCGCGAAGGTCTCGTGGCCGCAGGGCTACACCACCGTGGTGAACACCAAGGTCTTCCGCATGTCCAAGTCGTCGTTCAGGTATCCGACGATGAGCGCATCCGGCCGACTCCTCACCATCCGGAGCACGATCAAGGCCCCGGCGGAGTCGAACGGCAGCAAGGCGTTCGCGGTCCGCGTGGGCGTCCAGCGCCTTGTCGGAGGCAAGTGGCGGACCTACGGCTACAAGACCGTTAGGGCCAATGCGACGACCGGCGCGTTCGCTGCGCAGATCAGGGTCAGGGCCGCTGGCCGGTATCGCGCGTTCGTCTACCATGGCGACATGTCGCACGTGCCGACCACGAGGTTCGGTTCGGTTCGCAACGTCAGGTAGCACACGTACCATAGATCTGGCGCAAGCGGCGCAGATCTGACGCACTACTGAGGCGGGGCCCGAAAGGGTCCCGCCTCTCGTTCTGCGGAGGCCTCAGGCCCCGACGCCACGTGCAGTCGCGGCCACCCGCGACGGCAGGGGTCGGAGCCACCCGCGACGGCAGGGGTCGGAGCCACCTGCGACGGCAGGATTTGTGCTGGTGAGGTCTTGAGAAACGGTTAAGGGGCCGCCGGCGGGCGCACACACGTCCGCGACGGTCCTAACATGAGGCGAGGGCGCCTCGGGCGCCCTGTCATTCGGAACAGGGTTTGGAATCCTTCGTGCAGCTCCCACTTCGACATCGCCACCCCTGCCGAGTCGCCGTCGCCGTCGCGCTGGCCTTTGTCGCAGCGGCGTTCGCGCAGGCGGTCGGGGGCGTGCCGGCAGCGCTTGCCGGACCGGATGCCCCGCGCGAGATCGAACGGGGCGGTGTCATCGTCGCGCTCGAGGCCGACGCCACCGGCGTGGAGGCCGCTGCGGCCGTCGCCGCCACCGGGGGCGAGGTCGTCCATGCGGTCCCGAGCATGCGCACGATGCTCGTTAGGGCGCCCTCCGGCGCCGACGAGGCCGAGGTCGCCGCGGAGATCTCCAAGCTGCCCGGAGTGCGCTTCGCCGAGCCCAACGGTCGCGTACGGGCACAGGTGATACCGAACGACCCGATGTACTCGCTGCAATGGGGGCTTTCGGCCGTGAACGCGCCGATCGCATGGGACGGGGCCCGGGCTTCTTCGGCGGTGAAGGTTGCCGTGATCGACAGCGGCGTCTACTTCGGCCATCCGGACCTGCAGAACGTGCTCGATAGCGCTCATGACTACGACTTCGTGAACAAGGACTCGGATGCGAGCGACGACAGCGGCCACGGAACGCATGTCACCGGGCTCATAGCCGCCGTGACGAACAACCGGCTGGGCGTCGCGAGCCTCGCCGGACTCGGATCGTCGACTGCCGGCGGGGTGCACGTCATCCCCTACAAGGTCCTCGACGAGAACGGCGAAGGTTGGGACGAGGATGTCGCTCTTGCGATCAGGCGGGCGGCGGACGCCGGCGCGCGCGTTCTGAATTTGAGCATGGGCGGGCGTGGCGGCACGGTGCTCAGCGAGGCGGTGGCATATGCGCGCGCGAAGGGCTGCGTGCTCGTGGCGGCCGCAGGCAACTCCGGGCTGGAGGAGGTCCTCTACCCCGCAGGAACGCCAGGCGTGATCGGCGTCGCGAGCGTCGCCTCGGAGCTTCGGCAGGCCCCG
>CAYWCB010000104.1:0-7103 GCA_964456615.1 uncultured Eubacteriales bacterium
AGGCCGCGTCCTTTTCATGGAAGCGCGTCAACCACACGCGCGAAGACCGCGCGTAGAATCAAGGTCAAAGGGCGCGGTGGTTACGCGCCACACCGTTAGGCGTATTCGCTTATCCCTCGAAGCGGTGCTATACTCGGCACCTATATACAGCACTGACTTGGGAGGCACCGTGACCAATCCAGCCGTGAAGTTCTCGGAAGACGTCGTCCCTCTGGGAGACATGAAGGTGAATCCCGGCAAGATCGTGCGGCGTGTCGATGAGACCGGGCGCCCCGTCCTGCTGACGAGCCACGGACGCGGCGTCGCCGTCGTCCAGTCGCTCGCAGAGTACGAAGCCGCTCAAGAGGAGCGCGACTTCATGCGCGCGGTCGTCGCGGGGCTCGCTGATATCGATGCTGGACGCGTGACGCCGCTCGCGGAAGTCAAGCGGCGGCTCGGTCTCGCGTGACGGCCAAGCGCTACGAGGTCGGCTTCGCGAAGTCGGCGGAAGATGACCTCGACGACATCAAGGCGTGGTACGCCACCCAGCTCGTACCTGAAGTCGGCGACAGGTTGGTAGCAGCGATCATCGAGCGCGTCGAGCAACTGGAGTCCTTCCCGGACAGCGGAACGATCGTCCCTGAGTTCGACGAGCCGCATCTGCGCGAGTTGCAGCTCCCACCATTCCGCATCGTCTACCGCCGCGACCCGGCAGCTGTGACCATCGTGCGGGTCTGGCGCAGTGAACGGCTCATGGATCCGGAGTTGGGGAGAGGCTAAACACGCACTTCGACCCGAAGACCTCGGCAAGGAAGCTTGCGCTTCCTCCGAGGCTCTGTGAGCCTCGGTCTCGGGTCACGCGCAACCACGTTAGCCAGAGTGCCGATTCGTGATCCGAATCAGTACACCCCGCAGCCACTCGACAAGCGCTGCTTCCTGCAAGTCGCCGTTGGCCAGCCGGAGCATCGTCTCGACGACGTCTTCTTGAGTGGCCTCGACTCTCCACCCGTTGAGTTCGGCGAACACCGCCATCACAACGAACGCGATTCGCTTGTTCCCGTCGTGGTACGGGTGATTCCTCGCGATGCTGTAGCCGTAGGCGGCCGCGAGTGAGGCGATGTCCGCGGCCTCGCCGTAGCTCCACTGGTGCCTCGGCCGCGCGAGCGCGGACTCCAGCAGGTGCTTGTCGCGGAGCCCTGGAAGGCCACCGTGGGTCGTGATGAGTTCGTGCTGCACCGTGTCGACGACGAGCCGCTCGATCCAGCGAGGCTCACGCTCGAGCCGTTCCACCTACTTGGCCAGCTCGCGGAGAGCGCTGCGGTACTTGCGGGCCACCTTGGCTGCGATGGCGAGTGCCTCTTCGGTCTCGGGGTCGTAGGGAGTGATCAGAATCCCGCGGTCGGTCTCGATCGCAAAGACGGTGTCACCAGCCTCGAGCTTCAGCCGGTCCGCCATATCCTTCGGCAACGTTGCGCTGATCGAGCCGCCGGCGCGCCGCAACTTCATCGCCTGGGTCACGTCAATCACTCCAAGGGGTAGTCTGAAGATGTAGCATCATTGTGCTACCTGGCTAACAAGCGCGTCAACCGCGACAAACCTCGGCCTTGAGAGCTACGCTCTCACCGAGTCCAGGTACGGGCCTCGGTTTGCGGGTTACTCGCCACACCGTTCCAGAAACACTGCGACTCTGTGGCACTCCGACGGTAGGAGACGATGGGTGACACGCCTGCGGCTGTTCGCCATCGGAGTATGCGTGCAAGCGACTGTCAGCGTCCTTGCCTTGCTCATCACGCGCTCGGGCTTTCGGTCGCGTCCCTCGTTCGCATACACCTGGATTCCCGCCATCGTCGGTCTGGCCGCGCTGGTCGCTCTGGTCGCTCTGGGCTACGCGCTCGCTCGCCGCGGACTCCCTCTCGTCCTCGTGGTCGCAGCGTGGATCATCGGTCGGCTCGCAGGCGTGATCGCCTCATCGCTTGTGCCGGGTGTCGGCATCGACTCCAGTCTCCTCGCGAGTGCGAGCTTCAACCTGCTGGTCCTCGACACAGGGAGGCTCACGGCCGGGGTCCCATCCGTGGCGCTGATTCTGCAATTGACCGCCCTGTCTTTGGCCCATGCGTGGGGGAGGCGAAGCCGGCGGTCGCATTCCGCAACACCGATGTCGGGATGAGCGCGATCAGGTGCTCTCGAGCAAGCGTGTCAACCGCGACAAACCTCGGCCCCAAGAGCATGCGCGGACAACTATTACGTCGTCGGGCACGTGGTCCGGTTCGACCTGGCCGAGTACGCCGACCCCGCCGTCTGGCGTCGCCGACTGGGCTACGGTGATGCGCCGCTGGTGGTATGTCGCCGCCGGGGGAACGTCGGTCGGGCAGGGGCTGCTCAAGTTGTGCGCCGCAGCGTCCATCCCCTTGAAGCAGCTGGTCCCCGACGTGCAGGTAGTCCTGGTCGCAGGGCCGCGGATCGCAACGGACGCGATCGATGCCCCAGATTGGGTCGACGTGCTGGGCTACGTTGCCCGTCTCCACGAGTTCTTCGCGGCGAGCGACGACGCCGTCGTGCAATGCGGGGCGTCATCAACTACGGAACTCGCCGCCCTCGGTCGACCGTTCATATTCGCGCCCATTGAGGGCCATTTCGAGCAGGAGGTCGTGGCGGCGCGACTCGAACGACACAACGCGGGCAGGCGGATGCCGCCGGGTGGGACGCAGCCCGCAGCGCTGGCGCAGATGGTGTTCGAGGAACTGGCGCGCGCCGGTTCGTACGTTCCGATACCCGCAGATGGTGCTACTCGGGCTGCGCGACACGTGCTGGAGGTGCTGGAGAAGGCGGCGAGCGCCGTCGGCAGGCGGCACGAGGTGCAGTTGACCGCCTTGCGCGACAGCTCTGGACACGCTGGGTGAGAGTCGGGGGAGCGCGATTGGGTCAGCGGCCGGATCCCGTTGAGGTCACTTGCGCGGGCTGGCAGTACTCGGACTCCGACACCACAGACCAAGGGCCATCGAGATTCCGGTGGAGCCGCGGCCCATACTGCGGGGACTGAGCCTGCGAGCGCTCTTGGCCGGTCGTTGCTGCGGGTAGAAACATCCATGACGGTAGTCCCATCGGCCGTACGACGGGGAGTGAGCACGATGAAGGGCAAGGCGCCCAAGAAGCCAGTGGAGTCCGCGAAGCCGGTCCTGCTCTCAGGCGGCAATCCACAGATCGCGAAGGCCGACGGCGACGCCCCCGTGCAGGCCTACATCGCGGCCATGCCGGGCTGGAAGAGCGACCTCGGACGCCGCCTGGACGCGACTATCGTGCGCACCGTTCCGGACGTGCGCAAGGCCGTGCGCTGGAACTCGCCCTTCTACGGTATGGAGGGGCGGGGCTGGTTCCTCAACTTCCATTGCTTCACGAAGTACGTGAAGGTGGCCTTCTTCAACGGTACGTCGCTGGATCCTCTCCCACCCGGCGAGTCCAAGGATGAGAACGTGCGCTACCTGAACATCTACGAAGACGACGAGCTCGATGAAGCTCAGTTCGCCGAGTGGGTGAGGCAAGCCAGCGACTTGCCCGGCTGGGGCAAAGCGTGACAAGTCATTGCGCAGACGCCACCTTGCGGTGACCCACTAGCACACGCATCGAGCCGACGGCGCAGGCACAGGGCGCTGCCTGCGGACACGAAACCCGCAGCTCATACGGTACAACACCGGACCGACGGCGACGGGGAGGTATCTGGCACAGATGGCGCCAACACTGCCGACGGTCTCTACACAGTGACGAGGGCAGATGTTCCGAGAGCCGGCGTTGTCCTCGCTGACGCCTTCCGGCGCGATCCGCTCTGGATGGCGCTGTTCGAAGGCGAGACCTCGACCGACCTCGACAAGGTAGTGAGCGCGTTCTACGAGGCCTCCATCGAATACTGCCTCAGGTACGGGAAGGTCTATGGGACCTCTGAGCATCTGGAAGGAGTCGCCGCCTGGGTCCCGGGCGACTTCTCGAACATGACGTTGTGGCGGCAGCTTCGGAGCGGAGCGCTCCTCACCGGACTGAGGGCGCTGCGGCTTGGCAGGGGCCTCGGCCTGGACATCATGACGATGATGCGCGAGCTGAGACCTGTGGAGGCGGCCCGCAAGAAGAACATGCGGGGCCGACCGTTCATCTACCTGCAAGTCCTCGGCGTCGCGACGCACCTTCAGGGGCAAGGCTACGGGCGAACGCTGATCGAGGCGCTGCTCGACGAGAGCGAACGAGAACGTCTTCCCATCTACACGGAGACCTCGCTGGGGGACGCCGCCAAGGTCTATGCGCACTTCGGCTTCGGCGTTATCCGCGAGATCATGCTCTCTGCCTACGGTGTCCCGATGTGGGAACTGGTGAGGGAGCCGCGCACACGTTCTTGACAGGAGGGCGGGCCGGCCCGCTCGAGCATCGGCCAAAGTGCCACGAGCCATCGGGAGGAGTCGCCATGAAGGCCACGCAGACGATAGTGCCATCGCTCTGGTTCGACAGCGAAGCCGAGGACGCGGTCGAGTTCTACGTCTCGGTGTTCAACGGCGCACCTCGTGGCGGTCGCCACTCGGAAGTGATCAGTATCAAGCGCAACGAGAGGGGCATGGAGGTCCCGGGGGGCGACCACATGGAAGGGAAGGTGCTCACTGCGATCTTCGAGCTCGATGGCCAGAGGTTCATGGCTCTGGACGGCGGTCCGATCTTCACGTTCAGCGAAGCCATCTCCTTCTACGTCGAGTGCGAGGATCAAGACGAAGTCTACTTCTGGGGGAGTCTCTCGGCGGTCCCAGAATCCGAGCAGTGCGGTTGGCTCAAGGACAAGTACGGCCTCTCTTGGCAGATCGTTCCCCGGCAACTGGGAGAATTCCTCGGCAGCCCTGACAGGAAGAAGGCGCTCGCTGCGATGAATGCAATGTTGAAGATGCAGAAGAACGTCCTCGTCGACCTCCAGCGAGCCTTCGACGAGGCGTGATCGGCGGGTTCTTCATCGTAGTCCTCGTGCCGCTCCTCATCGTGCGCAGCAGGAATCGGAAGTAGGGGCAGTTGCGGAACGCGTAGGGGCCTAGAACGGAACTCCGCCGCCGTACGACCGCTACGCGCGAGGCACGCCGCAGGTGCCGCCAGCGCGACATGCTGGCGCCGTCCTTCGCGGTCCTGCCGGTTCGTCTCCCAACCTGTATAATCCCCTGAACTCCGTTGGCTGCGTTGGAGTGGTCGGTTCAAGGGACGTGATGTCCCGCGAGCTGGTTGTGCGCAGCCGAGATCGCCCGCTACACCGCGTGAGAGGCGCACACATGGACGCTGAACAGATACTCAGAGCGCTGACTGAGGGAAACGCGCGCTACGCGAGCGAGCGCCGCGCTACGGCGGCCGACGGCGGGGTAGGTGGGGTACCGTCGCATCGGCCCCATGCGGTCGTCGTCGGCTGTTCCGACGCGCGAGTCCCAGTCGAACGGGTCTTCGACCAGCCCCCGGGGTCCCTGTTCGTCGTGCGAGTCGCCGGCCACGTGCTCGAGCCGGCAGCTCTGGCGTCGGTGCTCTACGCGGTGAGAGAGCTCGGCGTGCGACTCGTGGGGGTGCTCGGCCACCAGGCGTGCGGCGCCGTGCGCGCAGCTCTGGCAGGGGCCGCGGACGAGGCACTTGCCCCGCTCTGCGCCCCCATAGCGCAGCGGTTCGCGCGGGAGGGCAGCGGTCGGGAGCTCGCCGAAGACGACGCGATCCGCCTCAACGTGCTTGCGACCGTGAGCGAAGTGCAGGCATTCCTGCGCGAGGCTCTCCCTGCGGATGGCGAGAGCGTGGCCGTGCATGGCGCGATCACACAGCTGGATACCGGAAAGGTCGATTGGCTGTAGCGAGAGGAGCGATCGTGAGCGAGACACCCTTGGTCGGCATCGTCATGGGATCCCAGTCCGATATTGAGGTCATGCAGAAGTGCGCCGATCGGCTGGCGGCGCTGGGCGTGCCATTCGAGATGCAGGTCGCTAGCGCGCATCGCAACCCGGAGCGCGTGCATCACTGGGCGAGCAGCGCGGCCGACCGCGGCCTCAAAGTAATCATCGCGGCCGCGGGCAAGTCGGCACATCTCGGCGGTGTCGTCGCCGCGTTCACACCACTGCCCGTGATCACCGTACCGATGAAGACCAGCGATCTCGGCGGTCTCGACTCCCTGCTCTCGATGGTGCAGATGCCGACAGGGGTGCCTGTTGCCTGCGTCGCCATCAATGGTGCGGAGAACGCGGCGATACTCGCGTGCCAGATCCTTGGAACAGGCGTCGACACGTACCGCCAGACGATCGTAGAGCTCAAGCGCGCGATGGCCGAGTCGTAGCCCGCTGGCCGCGAGGCGCATGCTCGGGCCCACTCAGGACATCTGGGCGAGTGGGTAGAATCCCTCGTGGTGTCGGGAGGTCTCGCGTGTCGGGCACACCGCAGGCCACGCATTCGAGGGAGGGGTCTCAGATGAAGTACGGCGCCCGCAACACCGTGACCGGTGAGGTCACGTCCGTGCGGAAGGGCGACGTCATGTCGCTCGTGAAGTTCGACGTCGCTCCGTGCCAGATGGCGTCGGTGCTCACCACGGAGTCGCTCGAGGAGATGGACCTCCAGGTCGGAGACAAGGTGAGCCTTGTCGTCAAGGCGGTCAATGTCCTGCCCGTGAAGGAGTAGGGACCCGTCTGGCGTCGTGCGCGCAGCGGCACGGCGAGACACCGAGGCCCACACGCCCGGCGGGTCGGATGGCGAGACCGCTCCGGGAGCCCCTGCAGCGGATTCCGACCCCGCAAGGACGTCCGGCTCCGGCGCGTCGGCATCGTCACCAACACGGTGCGCGGTGCCTGCGGGTGCTATGCTGACCTACAGGTTCTCCTCGATCCACGAGGCGCGGGGTCGCCGGCGGTCGCGGTGACCCGTGGGGGAAGCGGGGTGGTTCCCAGTGACGAAGGTGCTGGTCGTCGATGACGAGCCGGACATCGTTGAACTGGCGAGGATCAAGCTCGCTCATGCGGGATTCGACGTCGCGACGGCCAACAGTGGGGAAGAGGCCCTCGGCAAGGTTGCGGTCGACCGTCCGGATGTCATCGTCCTCGACGTGATGATGCCGGGCATGAGCGGCTTCGAGGTATTGCGCGCGCTGC